>CAKZYH010000213.1 GCA_937884725.1 uncultured Paracoccaceae bacterium | reverse complement strand
TACTGCCGTCACCGCCGGTGCCACCGCCGACGTCGGTGCTGCCATCGCCACCGTCGCCGTCGTCACCATCAACGACGGTGCCGTTCAGCGCCTCAAAATCGAACTCAAACGCATCGACGTCGATCGGGCCGCTCAAGCCATTAAGCTGAGCATTGAAAATGATCGTATCGCCGGAGCCAAACGATGGCTCGCCCGGATAGCTGTTCTGATCAGTGAAGATGCCTTCGCCGGCATCGAAGAACACCGTGTCGGCGTAGCCGTTCAGCCAACCCGAAACGAACGTGCCGTCCGGCTGATCGATGTCGAAGGTCCACTGTGAGACGTTCTCACCGTCCTCCGGCGTCAGCGTGTAGGCGATCTGGATGATCGCACCGAAGCCCCAGCTGTTGACCACGGTAACAACGGCATCGTCGGGTGGCTCCACCTCATTCACGACGACACAAACGTTCCGGGTCGTGGTGTCGAGGCCGTCGGAAACGTCAACCGTCAGTGTGTATGTACCCGCTGTATCATCGGTGAGTGTCTGTGCTGCCGTGATTTCGCCGGTGTCTTCGTCGATAGTGAAAAGACCGTTTTCGTTACCGCCAGTGACATCGAAGGTCAGCGGGCCACCGTCGACGTCGGTCGCGGCGACGGTGCCCACCGCATCGCCAGCATTTGCTCCTTCATCAATGGAGAACTGCTGGTCGGCAGGAACCTCGGGCGCGTCGTTCACACCGTTGACGATCGCGGTGAACGTCAGGTTCGAGGTGTCTTCGCCGTCAGTCGCATCGTAGTTGAAGACGAGGGTCGCGGTCTCGCTTTCGCCCAGCTCATCGAACTGATCGGTCGCGATGCGGATCCGCGTGCCGGCTGACCCCAAGAGATCGAAGTCTAGCGCGAAGTCGTCGGGCAAATTAGCAAGGTCTGAAGCCTGCTCATCGAATGAGATGGTGTCGGCGAGTATGTCGACATCGTCGCCGTCGGTGTCTTCAACGAACCGGTCGAGGAGGTAGTTGACCACCGAGTTACCGAGATCATTGGTCTCATCCTCATCGAATTCGCGCTGAAGGATGCGCGCGTTCGGTGGAGTATTCGGATCAGCCATTTGACCATAGATGACGTAGGTCCGGCCTGCGTTATCGGCCGCTTTTGGCCCACCGACCACGAAATCGGGGATGTTGTCGCCGCTCAGGTCACCGGCCGAACTCACTGCCTCGCCGATATAGTCGTCAGCCGCGCCGTTCAGGATGACGCCATCGGTCCCATCAAGCGACGAAAGCTCAATTGCGGCGTCGAAATTGTCGCCGGACGTGCTGTCTTTCCCGAAAACGATATAGGCTCTACCGGTATAGTCTTCGCCGTCGACAGTCGCGTAAGGTGCGCCGATCAGGATGTCGTCGATGCCGTCCCCGTTGACGTCACCGACCCCTGCGACCGAAGTGCCTGAGTAGTCGTTCGCAACTTCGCCGTTAATCGCAAAACCATTGGTGCCGTCGAGGGATGACAGGGGTATCTCGGCCTCGAAATTATCACCGTTCGTGGAGTCCCGGCCAAACACGACATAGGTCACCCCGGCATAATCGCGGCTGCCGTCGTCGTCGGGGTCGTCGCGGTTAGCGCCGATGAGAAGATCTACGATGCCGTCGTTGTTGATGTCGCCAGCGAAATCAACAGAGAATCAGCTGAAGTCGGCAAGCTCAGTACCGGTGAGGATGAACCCGTTCGACCCACCAAGCGCCTCAAGGTCGACGGTTGCGTCAAAATCACCGTCTTCGGAGGTGTCTTTGCCAAAGATGACATAAGTCTCGCCGGCGTTATCCCCCTCAGACACGTCGTCATTGTCTGCTCGCGGCGCGCTGACAACGATGTCGTCGACGCCATCATTGTTGATGTCGCCTCCACCGCTGACGCTGCTTCCAGCGGTATCCTGGAAATCTAAACCGGGGATCGTGAAGCCGTTCGTTCCGTCCAAAGACGATAACTCAATCGACGATGCGAAGTCGCCGTCCTCCGCGGTGTCCTTACCGAACACCACGTAAGCTTCGCCGATGATGGAACTGCCCGGCTCATCAGCGAGCGGGGCGCCGATGAGGATATCGTCGATCCCATCCCCGTTGACATCGCCCGCCGAGCTGACAGCTGAGCCGCTGCCATCGCCCGGGGGCGGGGGTGCCCCATCAACACCGTTAATGACAAAGCCATCGGTGCCATCGAGGTCAGACACTTTAATGGCCGCCGCGAAGTCGCCGTCAGCCTCAGTGTCCTTGCCGAAGATAATGTAAGTTTCGCCGGCTCCTTCGCGGCCGCCCGGATCGCCCCCCGGAGCGCCAACGGCAATGTCTGCGATCCCATCGCCGTTGACGTCGCCGACACCGGCAACGCTGGCGCCAAGGTAATCTCCCGCCGCGGCGCCGTTTATGGCAAAACCGTTCGTGCCGTCCAGATCAGAAAGGGAAAAGTCGGCGTCGAAGTTGCCGTCGACGCTCGTGTCTCTTCCAAAGATCACATAGCTGACGCCCGCATTTTCGCGCGCCGGGTCGCCGGGGTCCGCTTGTGGAACACCGATGATGAAATCATCAAAGCCGTCGCCATTGACGTCGCCAAGGGAAGCGACCGCGCTGCCAAGGCCATCGCCAAACCGAAATCCGCCGCCCACCAGACCGGTGACGCTGAACCCGTCGGTCCCGTCGAGGTCCTCAAGGTTAATCTCTGCTGGGAACGTCACGCGGTGATCTCACACAGAATGAGTGAGTAGCTGGCTCTACGTTTCACGGGTGCGCGGCGCTCTTAACTTAAAATTTCGCTTAAGCGTCGGAAACTGGGATCGGACTTTGTCGAAATGTAGGCGAAGCACGCCTTAACGGCTTTTTTAAGACATACATCTCGTTCTCAAGCTTTGTTGACGCTAAAGGCTTGCGCGCCATCAGTCGACCTAAGGCCTATCGTGCGGCCCCAACGTTACGCTCGGCGGTCGGTAGGCTCTATGGACACCACTCTGCGGATTTCATCGGATCGAAACCCAATCATCTGCGGCTGCCGCGCATCCCTGATCACCGCAACGTCAAACAGTTCGGTCACCACACCATGAAACTGAAGATGATGAACAACATCACCGGTCA
Organism: uncultured Paracoccaceae bacterium; assembly: GCA_937884725.1. Lineage (GTDB taxonomy): Bacteria > Pseudomonadota > Alphaproteobacteria > Rhizobiales > Amorphaceae > Acuticoccus. The sequence continues at coordinate 8,150 of CAKZYH010000213.1, read as the reverse complement.
GCGTGTCGATGACATAAAGCCCGCACCGCGCGTTGAGCTGTTCGCGGTCCAGTCGATCCTGCAGGGCAAGCCCGGTGAACGTGCGGTTCTCTCGCGGCTCTGACGTTCCAACCACAGCGTAGCGCCCCAAAAACGTCATCCCGCGCAGGTAACCGGGGCAAAACGCAACGGGTTCGAAGACACCGCGCGCCAAATCCAGCGTGCCGACTTCGCCCGTTCCCGCATTCAGGAGCCACAATTGCCCCTCATGCCAGCGCGGGGAGTGCGGCATCGACAGCCCGAACCCCACGATCTCATCGCTCGCCACATCAATGACAACGCCACCATCTCGCCGGTGATCGCGCCAGCCATTGGCAACGTCGCTCCGCGAGACGGCGGTTACGAACGCCGGTACGCCATCGCGCATTGCAAGGCCGTTGAGATGGCACCGGTCTTCCGCCGCTAGCCGAGAGATGAACTTTGGCGTCCAAACCGGCTTGAACGAGTGTGTCTCGCTGATCGCCGCAAGGCACGAAAACAAGGTGTTCACAAACACCAGCTGACCATCTCGATCGAAGGCCAAGTCGTGGACGTCCAGGTCACCCGTAAAGTGCGCCATCTGCGGCACGTAAACGGGGTCGGCTCCCGCCTCATGGGTGTCGTGCTTTGCATCGACGAAAGTGACAATCCGCGTCAGTGCCGACACCGCGAGGCGCGTCCGATCGCAGGCAATCCCCATGGGGCGATCGACATGCCGGTTAAAAATCCAAAGCTTTCCGGTGTCAGGATTGATCCCAATCAGGAGCACCATCCCAGCCTGATATGTCGTCACCGCGAGCGAGGCTTTTGCGTCGCGCAAGAACCCCTCGAACAGCCGCGATGCTGTGACCTCAAACTGCGGGGCGGGCGGGCGTCTCCGGTCTTTACCGTCGCTGATGCTCAATCGCTTAATCCCGGCTCCGTCCTTTCGCGGTCTATGCGCGACATCGACCATCGCCGCAAACCATCTCGCATGCCGCATCCCCAGCCGAAGCTTGTAGATCACGTTGATCCCGGGACGGATCAAAGTGCTCCATTAGCCCGACGAGACCGCCACACATCCCGAAAGCGCGAAAGCCGACGGCGTCAAACACACGGCACCTCGCCAGCCAAATTGGCAGCACACCCGTTGGATCAGTTGACGGCCATCTCAAGCGTAGGCTCAATCAACTCCTGCCATCGATGGCACGCAACGCCATGGCCCGTCGCGTCCTCCTCCAGGTGCGGCTCCTCTTTCTTGCATCGCTCGATGGCGTACACGCATCGTGTATGGAACTTGCAGCCACTGGGCTGGTTCGTCGGCGAGGGGATCTCCCCCTGAAGCTTCTGCGCCTTCCCGCGATCATCAGGATCCAGCGACGGGATCGCAGAGCACAGCGCCTTGGTGTAGGGGTGTCGCGGCTGCGCAAAGAGCTGACGCGTCGGCGCTGTCTCCACAAGCCGCCCCAAATACATCACCGCCACATGATCACAGGTGTGCGCGACCACCGACAGATCATGGCTGATGAACAAAAACGTCAGCCCAAGCTCCTTCTGCAGCTGCTTCAGAAGGTTCAAAACGTCAGCCTGGATCGACACATCGAGCGCCGCCACGCTCTCATCCGCCACCACAAATTTCGGGCCAGACACCAGCGCACGGGCGATGGAGATGCGCTGGCGCTGCCCCCCTGAGAACGCATGGGGGAAGCGCCGCAAATGCTCCAAGTTAAGCCGGCACTTCGCCGCGATCTCCCGCACGCGCTGGTCCGTTTCCTCGCGGCTTTTGGTCAGCTTCATCACCTCGAGCGGCTCGGCGATGATGTCGCGTACGGTCATGCGCGGAGACAGCGCCGCATAAGGATCCTGAAAGATCAGTTGCGCGCGCTTACGATAATCCTTGAGTTCGGTCTTGCTGATCGAGCGCAGATCATAAGCGACTTCGCCGTCGCTAAAGTAGGCATGGCCATCCGTAATCGGCACGGCGTTCAGCATGGCGCGCCCCAGGGTCGTCTTGCCCGACCCGCTCTCGCCCACAAGGCCGAAGAAGCTCCCCTTGTCGATGTGCATCGTCACATTGTCGACCGCCTTGAGGATCGACTTGTTGAAAAGCCCTTTGCCCATGGGGAAGCCCACGGAAAGGCCGTCGGCACGGATCAGCGTCTCACTCATGCGGCGGCCTGGCCGTAAATGTGGCAGGCGACGGTATGGCTGGGGTCGACCTGCGTGAGTTGGGGCAGCTGTTCGCGGCACGCGCTGCCAATCATTTGCCCGCAGCGCGTATGAAACACGCAGCCGGACGGACGTTCCAGAGGCGAGGGGATGTCGCCGGGAACGGGCGTCAGTGGGGCGTCGAGATCATCAAGCTTGGGAAGCGCTGAAATCAGCCCCTGCGTGTACGGGTGCTTGGGATTGCGAATGACCTCGCGGACCGGGCCCTCTTCAATCAGGCGGCCCAGATACATCACGTTCACGCGGTCGCACGTCTGTGCCACGACACCAAGGTCGTGGGTGATGAAGATGATGCCCATGTGGAACTCGCTCACCAGGTCCTTCATGAGGTCAATGACCTGGGCCTGGATGGTCACGTCGAGCGCCGTTGTCGGCTCATCGGCCACGAGGAGCGCCGGCTTGGTCGACAGCGCCATGGCAATCATCGCGCGCTGACGCATGCCCCCGGAAAGCTCAAAGGCGTACTGGTCAAACCGGCTCGATGCGTCCGAAATGCCCACACGATCCAGCATCTCGACCGACAGTGCGCGCGCGGCCTTCTTCGACATGTCGGAGTGCAGTTGCAGCTGCTCGACCATCTGTTTGCCGATGGTGATCGCGGGCGCAAAGCTTGCCATCGGCTCCTGAAAAATCATGCTGATCGCGCCGCCGCGCACAATGTTCAACTCCGCAGGGCGCGTCAGCGACAGGACGTCCACCGGCCCGCTCTCGGCATGCAGCGTGATCTTGGAGCCGGGCGCATAGACCGCATTCCTGGCGTTGAGGTGCATCAGCGACTTCGCGGTCACGGATTTCCCCGAACCGCTCTCACCGACGAGGCCCATCACCTCGCCCTTGTTCAGGCTAAAGGACACGTCCTCCACCGCCGTCACTAGTCCCTCATCGGTCCGGAACTGCAGCGTCAGATGCTCAACATCGATCAGTGCGCTCATTTATGGCTGTCCGAATAGGGGTCAGCCGCATCGCGCAGACCATCGCCGACAAAAACAAACGCCATCACCAGCGCGATAAAGAACAGTACCGGGATGAAGTACCACTGATAGTTCAGCATCACATCAGCGCTCGTCGCGTTCTGCAAAAGAACGCCCAGCGATGACACGGGGTCTTTCAGCCCGAGTCCGATGAACGACAGCGCCGTTTCCGAAAGCACCATGTAGGGAAACGAAATCACAAGATCGACGATGATGTAGCTCGTAAAGCTGGGCAGAAGGTGACGCCGGATGATGTGACCAGACGATGCGCCGGACATCTTGGCTGCCAAAACATACTCTTGGTTTCGTTCGGTGAGGATATGGGTTCGAACACGCCTTGCCAGCGTTGGCCAAAGGATAAATCCAAGCAGAATCGAGATGTAGAAGAACCGCTCTTCAGAGGACAACTCCGGCGGCATAAAGGCTGCAACAGCCATAAAGAGCGGTATCGCCGGCACCGTTCGAACAGCGTCGGTAATCATCTGGATGAAACCGTCTATCCAGCCGCCATAATAGCCTGAGATTCCTCCGATAACGAGCGCCAAGAAGAATGAAATGAGGACACCGATGGTGCCCACCTGGAGTGAGGTCCAGATGGCATGCAGCGTCCGGCTAAAAATGTCCCGCCCCGCGGAGTCTGTCCCAAACAGATGGATGTAGTTACCGTCTTCCATTCCGAATAGGCGGACGTCGGTGGGGAAAAGCCCCAGTAAACGGTACGGCGCACCTTCGACAAAGAAGTGGACGTAGATCCGCTCGTCATAATTGACCTGCTCCACCCAGCGAAAGTTCGTCTCAATGGAGCGTACCCGTTCGATAGGGTGCAGGAACGGGCGAAACGAGCATCCGTTCTTGTCGCAAAACTGCGGGATCGTCGGTGCGCCGTTGAGATAATCGGCGTTTCGGCCCGCGACTGTCGGGTCGTAAGGGCCAAGGAACGACGCGAAAACCCCCGACAGCACCATTGTGATGAGAACGACAGCAGCAACCATCGCCGAGCGTTGTTTGCGGAACCGTGACCAAATCAGTTGGCCCTGGGACGCCGTGAAGTAGGCCTCCTTGGCGCGCTGATCTGCGGTGGCGGCTGGCTCAGCGTCGGCCGCGGCGTAACCCGATGTCTGCGAAGGATGCGTGTCGGTCATTGCACGATACTCTTGCGCACTCGCGGATCGAGCACTGAAAGAAGGACATCTGTGAAGAAGTTGAGCGCCACAATCGAGGCTGTGAGCATGAAGATGATCGCGCCAGCGAGCTGTTGATCGTTCGAACGGGCGAGCGCTTCGATCAGCAATGCCCCCGCATCAGTCAGCGTCAGGATGAGCGCGACAATGGGAAGCTCGTTAAAGATCCGGTTGAGGTCGAAACCCAGCGAATTGACGATCGGACCAAGGGCATGGCGCGCCGGATAGTTCCACAACAGCCGCCGCCCATGCACGCCGCGCGCTGCGGCGGCGGTCACGTAGAGCTTTCCGATCTCGTCCGACATCAGCGCTCTCACCGTTTGCAGCGCAAACGCTGTCGCCGACCACCCGAGAATGAAAATCGGCAACCATGCGTGCTTCAGAAGATCGAGCACACGCCCCCAACTCCACGGTTCGTCGCGATACTCGGGCGAGAACAAGCCCGTCAGCGTTTCCCCAAAATAGACCGTCGCGAACAACATGATCATCAGCGCCAACAAGAAGTTGGGCATCGCAAGACCCAGATAGCTGACGATCCGCAGTGAGTTGTTCAGGAACGCGTTGCTGGATGCCGCGGCGATGATGCCGACGGGGATCGCGATGGTGTAAGCCAGCGCCAGCGCGGCGAGGCAGATCGCGAGCGACAGCCAAAACTTATCGCCCAGAAGCTGCGCAATATTCACGCGCAAGATGCAGCTGTCGCCGAATTGCCCCTGGAACGCGCCCACAATCCACGTCGCCCAACGCTCCAGAAACGGCCGATCAAGGCCAAGCCGTGCGCGTTCTTGCTCAATATCGGCAAGCGATATCGTGGATCCTTGGGTGTTCTTGAACGCCAGATAACGTTCAGCGCAGTCCCCCGGAACAAGCTCCATCAGGGAAAAGACAACCAGGGAAACGATGATGAGCGTCGCCATCGCCATGACGGCACGGACCAACACGAACCTGGAGAAATTGAGCATCCGGGGGTCCTTGGTGCGCCTTTGCGACAGCCTAACTTAAGCGCCGCAAATGGCCCGGGGTGTTGCTGCGGGCAGAACCGCCGCCCGCAGCATAATCATGAGAGCAGCCGCAGGCTTACTCGTCCAGCCACCACTGCACGGGCAGGTACGGATAGGTCCGGTAGTACTCGTAAGATGTCGTCACAAAGTCCGTGACGTTCTTCAGATCGTTGTTGTGGATCAGCGGGGCAGGGGCGAGCACCGTCCCGATAAACAGCATCTCGTCCACCATCTTCGTGGCGAGCTTGATGGCGAGTTCTTTCTGTTCGTCTGACCCAATGGGAGCGGATTGGAAGGCGTTCACGTCTTCAATCATCTCAGGCACCCACGCGGGGGGCTCCACGCCGCTGGCGCCATCAGACTCCAGGTACTCGGCCCACAGCATGCCCGTGCGGATGTCGAAGTACCCGTCGAACGGCGGCACCCAGTAGGTGTTATCGCCAAGGTGCAGCGCGAGCGGCTGACCTTTACGCCATAACATTACGTCTAGCTGGTTGGCCGACTGCGCCGAACGGTACTCGTCAGGCGTCACTTCCTTCACGGTCGTGCGCACGCCGACGTCGGTCCAGTTCTGCGCCACAAGCTGCGCCAGCTCACCGGGCGCGCCCTGGGTGGCAAACTGCAGGTTCAGCACAAACTCATCGCCGTTGGGCAGTTCGCGGGTGCCGTCGCCGTTGGTGTCGACCATGCCGATTTCATCGAGCAGAGAGTTCGCCATGTCTGGGTCGAACTGGGCAAACGCCGTCTCAAGCTCGGGCGGCATAAAGTCCGGCAGCGGCGAGAAACCGTTATACTGCAGCGGCTTGCCCTGGCCGAAGTACGCAACCTCGTTGATCTGGTCGCGGTCAATGGCCACCGACATCGCGCGGCGGAACCGCACGTCGCCAAACAGTTCCCGCTTTGCCTCGTCCTCAGACGTGACGTTGAACGAGATGGTCGGGAATGCGATGTCAGGGTTCAGCTGAACGGAGTAGTCCCCGCTCGCTTGGTTTTCGAGAAGCAGCGGCGCCGCAGCGAGCTGCAACGACTGAGCCTTATAGTCCACTTCACCGTTAATGACGGCGAGGATCCGCACCTCGTTGTCGTTCTTGTAGAGCTCATCCTGCTCGTTGATGTACGGCAGCTGCTGGCCCGTCGTATCCACCATGAAGAAGTAGGGGTTAGCCACATAGTGGCGCCCCTCGGTGGTGTCGGACACCGTAAGGTACGCCTCCAGCGTCGGCACGGCGTGCTTGGGCAGACCGTTGAGAATGTCGGCGCGCGACAGCATCGGAGAGGGTGTGTCGGTCCAGTCCGAGTTGCCGTAGTAGGCGAGGATCGCATCGTAGCCGTTCTCAAAGCCGAGGCTCTGCGCGTACTCGTCGGCGTTCTCGCTGACGTCGGGATGGAACAGACCCAAGAAATGGGCAGGCTGGAAGCCTTGCGCATAGGATGTCGCAAAGTGGGCCAGCAGGCCGGGCTTCGGCCCAGGCAAGTTAAACACCACCGTCACGTCATCGGGCGTGTCGACGGTCATCGTCTCACCGCCGACGAGCACGTAGTCGCGCGGCGATTCATTGATGTTTGGATCCAACATGATTTTGTCGTGCCAGAACTTCACATCGGCCGACGTGAACGGTTCACCGTCCGACCACTTATGGCCCTCGCGCAGCGTAAACGTCAGCTGCGTGAAGTCGTCGTTCCACTCCCAAGACTTGGCAACGTTGGGAACAATCGTCTGAAGGTCGTCGGCGTAACGCACCAGATTGACGTGGCGTGTGGACAAAAAGTCCGACGTCCCGGCTTCGGTGGCGTTCGACAGGGCGTCGAGCTGGCCGCCATATCGGCCGATCGAGTCATAAGGCACAATCACCAGCGGCTCGGACGGCAGGCGATCTGACAGACCGGGAAGGTCTGGGTTGCCCGCGATCTCGCCGTTGAGCTCAGCAATCGCAGGGTTTTCCGAGAACTCCATCGTGCAGTTCGCGGCCGCTTCGAACTCTGCGAGCTCGTAGATCTGCGGGAACGGGCCAGGTTCGACGCCCTGCATGTCCGTCATGGTGGCGCCGGGGCAGGTCGCAAAGGCCATGCCCGGGAGCATCACCCAGGCCGCACCGGTGAGAAGGAACCGTTTCATTATGTCTCCTAATGATTTTTGGTCGGAGGTGAGGCCGCTGAATACTTGCTTCGGTTCAACCGCTTTGGGTGCTGCTCGCCTCGTTGACGATAGGGGGCTTGGATTCACGACGGCGCCAAGCAGTCGGTCGCATGTCCTCAAATCCGATCCCCCATCTCGTTCGTGCGGCGACGCTTGTGCGCCGCCACCGTGACCCTAGACGTCGGGTATGACAGTTCCGTGCCAACAGTCACGGTGCTGACACGAAAACGTCAGTCGGTCGCGATGCGCACACCGCCGTCGATCACCATCGTTCGCGCGAAGGTGCCTTCAGGGTGCGCCATACGATGGCAAAGCATCTGACGACTTAAATCAAGGCAAATACTGTCGCCACCGGCATTCGACGCCACGTCGCGCGCTTCACCATCGGCGGTCATATCATAAAGGACCTGCCGCAGCGGACCGGCAAAGTGCACCAGGCGGTGGGTTTTTGTCCGAAAAACGGCAAGGTTGGCCTGGGCTGCCGGCAGCCCCAACGCCCTTTGCAGCGCGGTCGGACTGATCGGGTTGCCAAAGTCATGTTCGGAGAACGTCGTCGCGCGCCCGCCTTCTCCGGTTCGGATCAGCGACAAAAGGCTCTGACCATCCATGGAGTGCGGCACCTGGCAGCCCGCCC
>CAKZYH010000212.1 GCA_937884725.1 uncultured Paracoccaceae bacterium | reverse complement strand
CCTCGAACCAGACGTATAGATTAAAGATATCCCCGGTTGAGAAGGCGCCGCAGACGCCCGCTATCATCAGCTGATAGAAGGTGAAAAAGCCGTACTGGATGCTCCCTTGATCAGTGTCGGCGCGGGCATAACCTAGCCCGACGAGGCCGACGAGCGTTGTGATCAGGACAAAAAGCGCGCCAAGCGCATCCACCGCGATCACGATGCCAAAGGGCGGCAGCCAATTGCCCACCGCCATCACTTGAGGCCCGTCCGCAAGCACTTTGGCGAACACCGCGACCGCCGCGATGGTCGCCAAGCCCATACTGAGGAGCGCCACCCAGCTTTGGAACGCGATGCGCCCACGCAAAGCTAACGCCAGCGCTGAACCGATGAGCGGGATGACGAATGGCAGCGTGACCAGCCAGTCAGCAGCGCCGGTCGCGCTTTGGAGCATCGCGCCGGTGGTATCGAGTTCGCCCTTTTCAGCAGCAAACGCGCCCGCGGGGAACAGCAAGCCAGCGAGAACGGCAACGGGGAAGATGCGGCGGTCAAACGTGGCCATCAGTATCCCATCGGCGGCGGCATCGGCGAATTGGCTTCAGCAGTGCGCATGCGGTGCACATCGTCGGTGCCCAGCGTTTGGTAGGCCCGCATGCCCAAAACGAGCAAAAATGCGAAGATGGAGAACGAAATGACGATCGCTGTGAGGATTAGCGCCTGCGGAAGTGGGTTGGCGGGTTCAGCATCGGTGAGCGCCGACAGCACCGGCGGAGCGGCCTCCGTCAGCCGGCCGGCTGTGAAAATGGTCAGGTTGACGGCGTTGCCGAAAATACTGACGCCCAGAAGGATCCGGATCATGTGCCGCGACAGCATCAGGTAAATTGAGGCCGCATAGAACAGCGCCACCACGGCGCACATCACAATCTCCATCAGCCGTGTTCCTCCAGCGCGAGCGCGATGGATGTGATCGACCCGACCACGACCAGGTAGACCCCAATATCGAAGATCAGCACGTTGGAGATCGGCAGCTTCACGCCCTGCACCACCGGCAAATACCAAAGCCCCGTCAACAGCGGCTTTCCAGCAAACAACGGCGCGAGGCCGGAGAGCGCTGCCATCAGGGTGCCGAAGCCGGCCAAGGCATTGGGATGGATGACGATGGCCCGGCGTACCGCGTTCGGCCCGAAGGCAAAACCGTAAATGGCGAGTGCGGAGGCAGCCACCAGCCCGCCGATGAAGCCACCGCCTGGCTCGTTATGGCCGCGCAGAAGCACGAACACCGAAAACAACACCATCAACACCGCAAGGTACGGTGCCACCGTGCGGAAGATCAGCGTGTTCATCGCCGCACTCCTTTCGGGCCCAGCCTGATGAGCGCCAGGATCGCGAGGCCTGCCGCCATCACCACAGCAATCTCCCCCAGCGTGTCGAGCGCGCGGAAGTCCACCAGGATCACGTTCACCACATTGCGGCCGTGGGCGATGTCGAACGCGTGGTCGATGAAGAATTCGGAGAGCCTATCGTCAAATGGCTGCTGGAGCACCGACAGGAGGAGCAGGCCAAAGCCAGCGCCGCAAGCGAGTGCGATCGACGCATCCTTCACCGCGATCCACTTCGGCCGGCGGTCTTCCCGCGCCAAATCAAGCCGGACGATCACGAGCGCGAGGATGACCACCGACAGTGTCTCCACCATGAACTGCGTGAACGACAAGTCCGGCGCGCCGTAGAGCATGAAGATCAGCGCCACGGCCAAGCCTTGGATGCCAAGCGAGACAATGGCAGCAAGCCGCGACTTAGTGATGAGCACGATGAACAGCCCCACCACGGCGATCAGAAGCACCGCAAAATAGTAAGACGGGGCGAACTCTTCGGTCAGCGTGAAGGCCGGCATTTCCCAAAGCGTGAGCGGGATGAGGATCGTCGCCGCGATTAGAATAAACGTCAGCGCCATATAGGTTCGCATGCTACCCGGCTGGATCACCCGCGCCACGCGCATTGACAACCGCACGGTCCCGCGAACCAGCTGATCAAAGCCTCGGTCGGGCCCCCACCCAATGGCACCCAAAGCGGCGGCCACCGCATCGCGCAGCCGGCTATAAAATACGAAAGCGGCAATCCCCAGCGCGGTGGTGAAGAGGGTGAGGATCACCGGCGGCTTCAGCGTTTCTGGGATCAGATGAATGTCGAGGTCGACGGTGCTCCCCGCCACGGCACTCGCCATCGGGAAGATGAGAAGATCCATGGTCGAGGCGAGCAAGAGCCCGCTGAAGAGGCTGCAGGTGGCAAGGACGATCGGCCCAAGCCAGAGCGATGGCGGCGCCTCGTGAGCCCGCTTTGGCATCTCGCCACCCTTGCCGAAGAACGGAATGAGGAGCGCCGCCGCGATGGTAAACATTAACGCGTTGCCCATCAACGCCACAGCTGTCACCGAAAGCCCCGCCTTAAAGGTACCGTCGTACAGCACCTCCTTCGCGACAAAACCGATCAGCGGCGGCAGCCCCGCCATCGACAAGCACGACAAGACAGCAGCGATCATCGTGATCGGCATTTTGAGGCCCAACCCGCCCAAAAGGCGCATGTCGCGGGTGCCGGTTTCGTGGTCGATCGCGCCCGCAATCATAAAGAGGCCGCCCTTAAAGAAGGCGTGGGCGACGAGGTAGAACACCGCGCCGGCGATGGCGTACGGCGTTCCGATCCCGGTGAGCATCACCAACAGGCCAAGCGAGGCGACTGTGGTGTAGGCAAGGATTTGCTTCAGATCGGTCTGGCGCAGCCCCAGGATCACGCCGGTCAGGAACGTCGCACCACCGAAGACCATCAGCGTCGTGGTCCAAAACGCGGTGTCTCCGAGCGCAGGGTTGAAGCGCATGAGTACAAAGACGCCGGCCTTCACCATGGTGGCGGAATGCAGGTAGGCCGAGACGGGAGTTGGCGCTTCCATGGCATTAGGCAGCCAGGAGTGGAACGGCACCTGGGCGCTTTTGGTGAAGGCGCCGAGGATGACGAGGATCGCGACGGCGAGATAAAACCCGCTCCCTTTCACAAGGTCCGGCGCTGCGAGAACTGCGCTTACGCTTGTCTCGCCGGTGGCAACGCGCATCAGGACCAGCCCAGCCAGAAGCGCGAGGCCCCCGGTCCCTGTGATCAACAGCGCTTGGAAGGCGGCGCGCCGTGCTGCCTCGCGGCGATAGTCAAACCCGATCAGAAGGAACGATGCGATCGACGTCAGCTCGTAAAAAATGAAGAGCGATAAGAGGTCGTCGGCGAGCACCAAGCCGAGCATCGCGCCCATGAAGGCCAGCAAGAACATCATGAAGCGGC
>CAKZYH010000211.1 GCA_937884725.1 uncultured Paracoccaceae bacterium | reverse complement strand
GTCCCATAAAACCGCCCGATGCGGGCAAGCTCCGCCTTCGCCGCCGCCCGGGAGGAGACCAGCCCGGCCGCCGACAACACCCCCGCAACGCCGCTCATCAGCGCCACGGGAACCTTCTTCACCGCAAGCGGCTTGCCCAGAGCGTCAAACAGATAGCGCGCCTGGTCGAGCGGCGTGATCGCAGGGCCGGGACCCCCGATGGGAAGCGTCGCGTTCCAGCGCGTTTCGTCGGTGAGGCAATCGGCGATGTATGCGCCAAGATCAGCATCGCTGATCGGCTTGCACGATGTCAGTGTGCCGTCGCCAAAGACCAGAAACGGCTTGCCCGCCCTAACGCGCCCCACCTGGCCGGACAGCGACTTAAAATAGGCTGTGGGCCGCACGATGCTGTGAGTGATCGGCGCCTCCCTAAGGGCGGCCTCAAACGCCAACTTGGCGTGCTGAAACGCAAGCTCCGGCTCCTGAACGCAGATCGCAGACAACGCCACGAACTGCCGCGCGCCCTGCTCTCGCGCGGCCGATAACAGGGCCAGGTGCGCATGGTGATCGATGGCCCAGGCGTCCGCCGGCGCGCCGGTGCGCGAGGCAAGGCACGACACGAGCGCGTCAAGCTGTGTGTCTTTCAGCGCGTCGCTCACATCCTCTGGCAAAGCTGGAAACTTGAGCGAAATCGCCCGGCTGACCGCGTCGGGCGGCGCACTGCCAGGCCGCACAAGTGCAACGACCTCGTGACCTCGCGCGGCAAGTGCCGTGGCCGTCGCGCGGCCAATGGTTCCTGTGGCGCCGGCGAGGACGACGCGCATAACCTAACCGGTTGGTGGCTGCGTGATCAGCGTTGCGATCTCCTTCAGGCGCGGCGCCAGTGGATTGGTCTTGCGCCATACCATGCCGATGGTGCGATGGGGCGCCGGGTCGGGAAAGCGCGCCGCTGCCACCGGAGCCGCCTGCGTTTCCACCTTGATGGCCATCTCGGGAAGCAGCGTCACGCCAACGCCAGCCCCCACCAGCTGCACCAAAGTGGTCAGCGAACTCGCATCCAGCGAATCGGAGGTGAGCGCCGGCTGAATGCTGCAAAACGCCAAAGCCTGATCGCGAAAGCAGTGGCCTTCTTCCAGCAGCAACAGCCGCATCTCGCGCAAATGCTGCGGGTCGGGCACTGGCTCATCGGCTTCGCTGTCCGGCCTAATGAGCACAAAATCCTCGTTAAACAGCGGCGTCTCCGCAAACTGCGATTCAGACACCGGCAGCGCCATGATCGCAGCATCAAGGCGCCCCTCCGCCAACTCATCGATGAGCTTGGGCGTCAGCGTCTCGCGCACATGCAAGTGCAGGCCGGGGTACTTCGCCGCGATCGCAGCGATGGTGGTCGGCAAAAGATAGGGGGCGACTGTCGGGATCACGCCGATCCGCAGTTTGCCCACCAGCTCGTCCTGCGAGGCGCGCGCCATGTCGCTCAGTTCATCGACGGCGTGCAAGATATCGTCGATCCGGTCCACCAAGCTTTGTCCGAGCGGCGTCACCGCAACCTGCCGTGCGGACCGGTCCACCAACGGCGCGCCCATAATGTCCTCAAGCTCTTTGATCTGGAGCGACAGGGCCGGCTGGGACACGCCGCACGCTTCCGCCGCGTGCCCAAAGTGGCAGTGGCGGGCGAGCGCCGCAAAATAGCGCAACTGTCTCAGCGTGGGCGTTGCCATGGGCGCTCCGGCTGGCCGGTGTAACTGACCAATCCTGCCTAGCAAAATCCGCGCTCACATCGGAACCCCTATGGCCCCTCAACCCCCAACGCACTTCAACGCCCACGGTACTTCGATCCGATGGTGGATCGTCCCGGAGCGCATCGACGCATCTGTGGCCCGCGTGCTTTACGGTCTTCAACTGCCGGCGTCCTGCGAACTCGGCTGTGAGGGGCTGGCAAATGGGGAACGACCGCGGGGATAGGGTGGCCCCCTACCTGGGAGATGGCGTGATCTCGCAGGGCCGCGTGGCTATCATGCCTCTCGACTGGCGTCGCAATTGTTGTGCATGCTACGGTTGAAAGATAAGCAAGGCGAAAGCGCGCGGCGATGCATAGGACTGTGGATCGGGAAATCCTGGCGCTCGACAACTGCGCCCGCGAACCGATCCATCGGCCGGGCAGCGTCCAATCCTTTGGCGTGCTGATCGCCGGCCCGGCGGACCTGTCAATCATCGAGTATTGCAGCGAAAACGCCGAAGAGCTCCTGGGCGTACCGGCCGCGTTGCTGCTGGGCGCTGAGTTCGGCAAGGTGATGTCACCCCAAATCGTGCACGACTTGCGCACTCTGCTCGCTCTCGGCAGCTCATCCCGGCAGCGCGAGCGCGCCGGACGGTACGACATCGACGGCCACGCCATGGAGGTATTCGTCCACCGCAACGCGCAAGATCTTGCCCTCATTGAATTGGAGCCGCTCGACGACACGGTCGCCGCCCTGGTGGACAACCCGCTCGATCACGTGCGCCTCGTACTGGCGCAGGCGTCTGCCCACGCCGAGCTCAACGATTTCCTCAAAACCTGCGTCTTCGGCCTGCGCCAACTCATCGGCTATGATCGGATCATGGCCTACCGCTATGCGCCCAACGGCGATGGCGAGGTGATCGCCGAAGCGCGTGATCCTGAGGTCGATAGCTTTCTGGGACTGCGCTATCCCGCGTCCGACGTCCCCGCCCAGTCGCGCGCGCTGCAGGTCAAAAATCCCGTCCGCATGCTGGTCGACGTCAGCCAAACCCCAATCGGCATGCTCGGTGTTTCCGATGACCCGGCAATGCTCGACATGAGCCTGACTCACCTGCGTGGCGTGTCGCCCATCCATGTGGAGTACCTCCAAAACATGGGCGTCGCCGGCAGCCTCACCATAGGGCTGGTGGTGGACGGCAAACTCTGGGGCATGTTCGCCTGCCACCACAGATCGCCAAGGGTGATCCGCTCCGATGTGCGCATCACGTCCGAACTCTTCGGCCAAATGGTATCGCTCTTGGTTCAACAAAAGTTGGAGGTGGAAGCAAGCTCAGCCCGCGCCAAAGCCGAGGCCGCACGCCGGCAAATGCTGGCCGATGCCGACGCCGCCATCGACCTTCTGGACGACTTTGAGGCCCTCGGCCCCATCCTCAGCGAAGTGATCGACAGCGACGGCTTGGCGGTCCTGCGCTACGGCAAAATGCAAACTTTAGGATCGGTTCCCCCGCCCGATGTGATCCGCGCCATCGGGGACCGGCTCCCCAACAACGATAATCTCGTCGACAGGACCGAAAGCATGCTGCAATCGGGCTGGAGCGGTGGGGTTGATCCTGGCGCATCTGCGGGGTGCCTGCTGATCCGCTGCACGGCCTCGGCGCCGCTCCAGATCATGTTCTTCCGGGACGAGACGATCCGCCGTATCAAGTGGGCGGGCGTGCCCCACAAGACGATCAGCGACAGCAAGTTCGGCCCCAGGCTGCATCCTCGCGCCTCGTTCGAGGTCTATGTGGATGAGCAACGCGCGCACGGGGACGAATGGGGCGTGCGCGATCTGGAGGCCGCGCGCGAGCTGCAAAAGCTCCTCACCCAGATCACGACCAAGGGCGAGCGCGCCCAGATGCTCCGTCACCGCGATCTGGTGAACCACCAGCGCCAACAGGACCTGATGATCGCGGAGCTGAACCACCGCGTAAAGAACATCCTGGCCTTGATCCGGTCGTTGTCGCGCCAAGCCAAAGCGTCATCGGAATCGCTGGAGAGCTACGCACAGGCGCTAGAGCAGCGCATTTCCGCCCTCGCCGCCGCCCACGATTTGGCGCTGTCCAACACCATGCAGGGCGTCTCACTGCGCGGCATCTTAGAAACCGAGCTTCAGCCCTACCTCGCCAAAGGGTCCGACCAGGTGTTGATGGCAGGCCCGGTTGTAGGCTTGCGGGCCGACGTGGCGCCCATGATCGCGCTCGTTTTCCACGAAATCGTCTCCAACGCTGCCAAGTACGGTGCGCTCAGCAGCCCCGACGGTGTGGTGCGGACAAAGTGGTCGCTCACTGACGACGGGCTTCAGTTCAGCTGGCGTGAGCTAGGCGGCCCCGAGGTCGCCCCACCCACCCGTCACGGTTTTGGCCGGTCGCTGATTGAAAAGGCGATCCCATACGAATTCGATGGCGATGCAGCGCTATCCTACGACCCGGCCGGCGTGACGTTCTCGTTCCGTCTGCCCAGCGACACCCTCGTCGACCTCAACGAGGACGATGGCGATGCCAAGCTGTTGGGCAAGATCAGCGAAGTGAAGAAAGTCGCCAGCGGTCGCGTCGCGCTAATGGTGGAGGACAATATCGTCCTCGCCATGGATATGGTGGAGAGCCTTACCCGGCTCGGAGCCGAAACGGTCGAGACCGCAGGCTCCATTGAGGAAGCGCTGCGTTGGATTGGGAAAAAACCGTTCGATTTTGCCGTGCTCGACATGAACTTGCGCGGCACCGTTTCGTTCGATGTCGCCGAGCGGCTGCGAGACGCAAACACGCCCTTTGTCTTCGTCACCGGCTACGGCGCGACGATGGATATCCCAAGAAGCCTGGGCGAGATCCCGATCCTCACCAAGCCCATCGACGAGGGTACTCTGGCGGCCTCGCTGGGTGAACTCTTGCGCGACAGCTAGAACCTGAAGCGCGCACAAGCAGCGCACCGAAGCCCGGCGCGCTGCTTGATTGTTGATGTGTCAGGCCGCGGCAGGCACCGCGGCTGTGTCGCCACCGTTTACCTCAAAGACCAACCGCTCCGCGGTCGGGGTGGCAAGCACTGTCGAGCCATCCGGAAGGTCGCCGGACAAAATCCGCTCGGCCAGCGGGTCCTGCACTTCCTTCTGGATCACCCGCTTCAGCGGCCGCGCCCCGTAGACGGGATCGTAGCCGCGTTCGGCTAACCAATCGCGTGCGGAAGGCGCCAGATCCAGCTCGATCTTCCGGTCCGCAAGCAGCCCCCGCAAACGCTGCAGCTGGATGTCCACAATGGCACCCATCTGAGCCCGCTTCAGCCGCCCGAACAGGACGATCTCGTCAAGCCGGTTGAGGAACTCCG
>CAKZYH010000210.1 GCA_937884725.1 uncultured Paracoccaceae bacterium | reverse complement strand
GCCTCGACGGCGGCAGCGTCTGGGCTCAGCGCCTATGGTGGCGACATGTTCGAGACTGGGCTTGCCCATCTCGCCGGGACCCACATGATCGCGGCGTCGCCGGCGATCAGCCTCGGCTGCGAGTTTTATCAGGCGAAGTATTATCTCGCTGAGGACATTTTGGCCGAACCGTTCCCGGTGGATGGCGGCGAGGTGGTTGTGCCGTCGGGGCCTGGGCTTGGCATTCAGCCGGACGAGGGCTTGCTTGCCAAACACTGCGTGGCCGAATTTGCCTCCGCCTAACTGGGTGCGATTGCGCGGTATGGCGGGGCGGCTAAGCTGGCGGCAGCGGGGAGGGGTGTCATGGCAGAGCATGTGATTGTCGTCGGCGCTGGCATTGTGGGGGCGGCGACGGCGATTTGGCTGCAGCGCGCCGGCCACCGCGTGACGCTGGTTGACCGGCTCGGGCCTGGCGAAGGGACGAGCTACGGCAATGCCGGGGTGTTGGCCTCGTGCTCGATGGTGCCGGTGACTGGGCCGGGGCTCATCAAAAAGGCGCCCAAGATGGCGCTCGACCCCAACCAGCCGTTGTTTGTGAAATGGGGATATCTGCCGCGGCTGATGCCCTGGCTGATCAAGTATCTGTCCCACGCGAACGCTGCCGATACGCGCCGGATCGCCGAGGGGCTCGCCGGCATTGTGGGCGACAGCCTTGAGGAGCACGAGGCGCTGGCGCAGGGGACGCCGGCCGCGCGATATGTGACGCCGAGCGACTACACCTTCGCGTACCGCGACCGCGCCGCCTACGAGGGCGATGCGTTTGCCTGGTCGCTGCGCAGGGCGCATGGGTTTGAATGGCGCGAGATTGAGGGGACGGAGGCTGTCTCTGAGTACGATCCGCTCCTGGGGCCCGACGTGAAGTTCTTAGCGGCGCTCGACCGGCACGGGCACATCAAGGATCCTGGCGCCTACGTGAAAGCGCTGGCGGAGCATGCGATTTCTGAGGGCGCGCGTTTTGTGAAGGGCGAGGTGTCGGACCTCGTCCGGGCGGACGGCGCGGTGACCGGCGTGCGCGTCGGCGGGGAGACGCTGGCGGCGGACAAGGTGGTGATTGCGACCGGGGTGTGGTCGGGGCCGCTTGCCAAGGCGCTCGGCGTGAACGTGCCGCTGGAGAGCGAGCGCGGCTATCACATGGAGCTTTTTGAGCCGTCCCAGATGCCGCGCCATCCGCTGATGGTGGCGGCGGGCAAGTTTGTGGCAACGCCCATGGAGGGCCGCGTTCGCCTTGCCGGGATTGTGGAGTTTGGCGGGCTGGAGGCTGGGCCGTCCGAAGCGCCGTTCAGGCTGCTGGAGCGCTCTATCAAGGCCGCGATGCCTGGGCTCACTTGGCACGAAACGAGCAAATGGCAGGGGCATCGGCCGGCACCGGCTGATTCGTTGCCGCTGATTGGCGAAGTGCCGGGTCTGAAGGGCGCATTCATGGGCTTTGGCCACCATCACATTGGGCTGACGGCGGGCCCGCGCACTGGGCGTCTGCTGGCTCAACTGATGGCGGGGCAAAAACCCAATATTGACATGAGCCCATTTGCGCCAGCACGTTTCGCATCAGGGCACAACGCCCCTCAAAAATTGGAGAAAACGGGATGAGCAAGACGGCTTTTGTGACGGCCACAGCCATTGCGATGGTCTGGTCCGGCGCGGCGATGGCCGAAAAGTGGGACATGCCGATGGCGTACTCGGCGTCCAACTTCCACTCTGAAGTGGGCGCTGAGTTTGCGGCCTGCGTGACTGAAGGCACCGGCGGCGAACTGGAAATCGTGACCCACCCGTCGGGTTCGCTGTTCCCCGGCGCGCAGATCAAGCGTGCGGTGCAGACGGGTCAGGCGCAGATCGGCGAGCGGCTGTTGTCGGGCCACCAGAACGAGAACGCGCTGTTTGGCTGGGATTCGGTGCCGTTCCTGGTGACCGGCTTTGACGCGCACGAGAAGCTTTGGGATGTGGCTGAGCCGACCATCACCGAGCTTTTGGCCGAGCAGAACCTTGTGCTTCTGTACTCCGTGCCGTGGCCGCCGCAGGGGCTTTATTTCCGCCAGCCGATCAACAGCGTTGCCGATATGGAGGGCATCAAGTTCCGCTCCTACAACAACGCGACGTCGCGC
>CAKZYH010000209.1 GCA_937884725.1 uncultured Paracoccaceae bacterium | reverse complement strand
CGGCTTGCGCTTTCGTTGAGGTCGGCGAGCCAGGCGAAGCTGTGCAGCGCATCGCCCCAGGCATCCGACACCGGGGGCACGGAAAAGGGGGAATGGCCCGCGACGTCCACCTCCTGGCCTGCAAGGGCGAAATGGCCGGCGTAAATGGCCTCGGCGCGCTCGGCATCGCCGGTCGCCACCAGCGCGGGCGCCAGGGTGAGCGCTGAGGGAACGCCCACGACAGGCCGGCGGAGCGCTGGCGAGAACAGCCTTGTGAGTGCAGAGGATCCGGCCCTGCGCAGGCCCCAAAGCCACAGCGGACTGGGCCTTGCGCCACGCCCTTTGCTCAAGCGGTGCCCGCCTGAAATGCGGCGGCGAAGAAGCCGTCCATGCCGGCCTGATCGCCGGCGAGCGCGAACGGTAACGTGCGCATTCCGCCGCCTGGTGCTGCAAACGGGGCGGCGACACCTTCGACGGGCAGCAAGGTGAGCTGAGCTAGATGCTCGGCGATGAACGCTAGGTGCGCCTCGCCCTCCTCCGGCTCCAGCGAGCAGGTGGCGTAGACAAGCCGTCCGCCGGGCTTGAGGAGGCCTGCCGCGCGCTCGATAATGCGCCGCTGTAGTGCGCCGTTGCGGGCAAAATCGTCCGGTCGGCGGGCGAGCGCCACGTCCGGCTGGCGCCGCAGCGTGCCGGTTGCGGAACAGGGCGCGTCGAGGAGCACGGCATCGTACTGCCCCTCCGCCGCCAGCGCGTCGCCTTCCACCATGTGCACCCGTTCGCTAAGTTGCGTGCGTGCCAAGTTTTCGCCGAGTCGCGCGAGCCGTGCACCCTCTAACTCAAGCGCGACAACATCAGCCCCCGCTGCGGCGAGCTGCATGGTCTTGCCGCCTGGGGCTGCGCACAGGTCGATGGCGGTCTTGCCCTGAAGGGGTCCGAGCATGGTGACGGGGAGCTGTGCGGCGAAGTCCTGCACCCACCAGCCGCCTGCGCTGTAGCCCTCAAGGTCCGGAACGTTGGCGGACGCCAGGCGCGCGCCGCCGGTGGGCAGTGGGACGGCGCCCTCAGGCCCGGCCGCACCTGGTGCAAGCATGATGTCGAGCGGGGGCTCTTCCCGGTGCACTGCGGCCATTTTGGCGGCTGCGTCTGCGCCGTAGTGCGCCACCCAGCGGCGCCAGAGCCAATCGGGGGTATTCGCCTCCACTGGTAGGGCTGCGATCAGCGCATCGCGTTCGCGGCCCAGGCGCCGGAGCACGGCGTTGGCGAGCCCGGCAAATCCCCCGGTCGCGCCGTCACTTTTCAGGATCGTGACCGCGCAGTCGACCGCCGCGTGGTGGGCCTGACGCATGAACACGATTTGCGCCGCGGCGAGCATCAGGTGGAGCCTTGCCGCGGCAGCCTTTTTGGGCAGCGGCCGCGCGAGGAGCTGGTCAAGCATCCAGCTGAGATCGCCCCAGCGCCGCACCGTGGTGCGGACCATGGCGCGCACCAGCGCCCTGTCGCGCACCGGTAGCCCGGGGCCGTCGTCAGCATCGAAGCGATCCAGCACCGCCGGCATGGGCTGGCCGCCGTGCACGATCATGTCGACCAGTTCGGCCGCGACGCGGCGTGGCGCGACGCCGGGCGGATCGCTCGGCCTGCGCGGTCCGCGCCGGCGCCGTCGGTCGGCTTGCGCTACTGCCAAGGGCTACGCCGGCCCTTCGACCCCGGCTGCTTCGGCCCGCCGGAGCGATCCCACGGTCCGCCGCTCTGACGGGGGGCGCTCGTCTCAACAAACTGGCTTTGCGGGACCTGCCAGCCGTCATTGGCCGCCTGTTCGCGCAGCGCCGCGATCCGGTTTTGCGTGTTGGGGTGGGTGGAAAACAGCCCATCCATGCGCGCGCCGGACAACGGGTTGATAATGAACAAGTGCGCTGTCGCCGGCACCGCCTCAGCCTCCTGGTTGGGGATGCGCCGCCCCTGCTCTAGCCGCGCCAGCGCGCTTGCCAGCCACAGCGGCTGGCCGCAGATCTCGCCGCCCAGCTTGTCGGCAGCGTATTCGCGTGTGCGGCTCACCGCCATCTGCACCAGCATTGCGGCGAGCGGCGCCACGATGATCGTCACGATAATCCCCACAATCCCCAGGGGATTGTTGCGGCTGTTGCCGAAGAACATGGCGAAGTTGGCGAGCATGGAGATCGCGCCCGCCAGCGTTGCGGTGATCGTCATGATGAGCGTGTCGCGGTTTTGAATGTGCGCCAGCTCGTGCGCCATGACGCCGGCCACCTCCTCCCGGCTCATCATCGACAACAGGCCCTTGGTGGCGGCCACGGCTGCGTTTTCCGGGTTGCGCCCGGTGGCAAACGCGTTGGGCTGATCCTCGTCCAGGATATACACTTTCGGCATCGGCATGTTGGCGCGGGCCGCCAGATCGCGGACCAGGTTGTAATATTCTGGCGCGGAACGCTCATCGACCTCCTGCGCGTTGTGCATGCGCAGGACCACCTTGTCGGAGTTCCAATAGGCAAACGCGTTCATGGCGATGGCAATGCCAAACGCGATCAGCATGCCGTTGGCCCCGCCAACCACCGCGCCGACGGCCATGAAGAGCGCCGTCATCGCTGCGATCAGCAGTCCGGTCTTAAAATAGTTCATCACCCGCCCCCAGTGGGATCCTCTGCTACTGACCCCAATATTTGGTGGCGAACATCAACGCACAACGTCACCCGGCAATGCGCTCGCGGTCGATGGTGAGGAGCGCGTCGCGGCCGAGCTTAAAGTCGCTGTCGCGCCACAGGTCTTCCAGATGCGAGAGCCGCTCGCCAAGCTGGGGGCCAGGCTCACCCCCGTTGTGCAAAAGATCATGGCCGCCGACGGGAAAGCGCGGCCGCGTCCAGCGCCGCGCCTCGGTGATGACGCCTTCAAGCTCGGTCACCATGAACCCGCGTGCGAGGGCGATGATCAGCGCGTCCATGAAAGTCTCGGCGCCATAGATGTAGAGCATCGAGCGTTGATGGACGATCGACCGTGGCGGCATCTCCGCGGCGGCCGAGAGCGCTGCAGTGCCCCGCGTGCGCATACGATTTGGCAGCTTTAGCGCCTCGGCGAGGGCGGCAAACGCATCCGCATTAAAGTCCATCAGCGCAACGAGCAGGAGCTCGGCGGTCCCGGTGCGGCCGATCCGGCGCTCGGCGCCCAGCAAAGCTTCGAACGCGTCCACGTTCATGGCCTGGCGCGAGAAGGGCGCCATCATGTCAGCGCCCGCCATGATCGAAAGAACCGATGCGGCGCGCGGTGCCAACAAGATTTTCAAAAACTCGGACTGTACCCGCTCCGCCGCCAGCGTTTCGATCTGACCTTTGAGCGCCAAACATGCCGCAAGCGCTGGCTCGTCGGGGGCGCCAGTCGCATAGCCGGCGTGGAAGCGGAAGAAGCGCAGGATGCGCAGGTGGTCTTCCAGGATGCGTTGCTGCGGCTCGCCGATGAAGCGCACGCGACCCGCCTCGCAATCGTCCACGCCGCCAACATAGTCGAGACCGTTGCCGTGCCGGTCGAGGTAGAGGCCGTTGATGGTGAAATCGCGGCGGGCGGCATCGCGGGCGAAATCGGTGGTGAATGATACCGAGGCGTGCCGTCCATCGGTGGCGACGTCTTCGCGCAGGGTCGTCACCTCGAAGGGCTGGCCTTCGCTGACGATGGTGACGGTGCCGTGGGAGAGGCCTGTCGGCACGACCTTCAGGTCAGCCTTGCGTGCGGCTGCAATGACCTCATCCGGCAGGAGCGTTGTGGCGAGGTCCACATCGCTGATGGGTACTCCCATCAGCGTGTTGCGGACCGCTCCGCCCACAGCGCGCACCTCGCCGCCCGCGTGCTCTAGCGCGTCGAACACGGCCGACAGCGCGGGTGCGCCGAGCCAGAAAGCTGAAAGACGGAAGGTGTCCATGGCCTCGCCTGCTGGTGCCTGCACCGCAATTGCCGCGCTACTGTGACTCTTCGGCCGGCCTAAAGCCACCGGGGACAAGCTCGCCGTCAATGTACTGCGTTGGGACGTAGGTGCCTGCGGATGTGCCGCCAGTGACCGCGAGGTAGACGAACCCGCACAGCACCAGCGCGGAGCCTGCCAGCGTCAGCGAAAACGCGACGGTGCGCGAGGCGAAGGGCGATGTGTCACCGCCGGTCACCAAGCGGAACAGCACGTAGCCAATGAACGGGAGCAGGAAGAGAACGATTTGCGCAATGGCAACGCGGATCATCGACGCCAGACCTCATTTTCGATTTGCCGCAAAATGGCGGCTGTCACGCCCCAGATGCGGCGCCCCTCATAGTTAAGTTCGGCGTATTCAAATTCATGGCCATCGCGTGTCACGCGCACGCGTTCCCACTCCGGTGCCCGCCTGAGCAGCGAAAATGGCACGGTAAAGACTGCGTCGACCTCGTCCGGGGCCGGCACGAGCAGCGCGGGTGCGCGTAAGACGCCCAGCACCGGCCGCACGACGAAGCCGGTCCGGGTCAGATATGCGTCCGCGACTGCCAGCGGCTGCACCGCGCCTTGTGGCAGCGCGATCTCCTCCTCCGCCTCGCGCAACGCAGCGGCGACGGCGGTTTCGCCGGATTCGATCCGCCCGCCCGGGAGCGCCACTTGGCCTGGGTGTGATTTAAGGTGAGCAGCCCGCTGGGTGAGCACGGCCGACAGCATGCCGGACGTGTCGGCGGCCAGGAGAAAAAGAACTGCCGCCTGGCGCGCGCCCGCCACGTCCTTGGCGCCTTTGTAGTCACCGTCGGTGACCTCCTCGGGCGCGGCAAGGCCGGCGTCGCGCGCAAGCCGGCCGACGCGCCAGGCAAACTCCGTCACGGACGGATCGGCACCGGGCGGACGGATCGAAAGTCCGTGAACGGGTCTATCCATCACGATGCGGTCAGATGGCGGGGAGCGGGAAGAACGCGTCGCCGCTCGGCACACCCAACGTCCCGTCCCGCTCTTCGGCAAGGTCCACCAGCTCCAGCGCTGCCGCACGGGTGAGGCGCGCCTCAAGACCGCGCCGCACGTGGACGTAAGGGAGGAGCCCGTCCGTCTGCGGCTCCAAGGCGAAGCGAAGGGAGTGCTCTGGCCCGACGGTGACGACATCGCCGACGCTGGTGCGCACGGTGATGACGCCGTCAGTATGGGCAAGCTCGACCCCTGCGAACGGAGCGTCTTCCACCTCGATGGAGACTTTCTCCACAGGGGTGACCAGAACGAAGGCTCCGTCGGGCTCGCGGCGCAGGATGCTGGCAAATAGCCGCACCAGGCGTGGGCGTTTGATGGCCGAGCCGTTATAGTGCCAGGACCCGTCCCAAGCGATCCGCATGGGGATGGGGCCGCAATCGGGCGGATTCCAAGCGTCAACGGGCGCGGCGCCGCCCCCTAATTCGGACGCGCGGGCGATGAGCGCCTGCAGTGCACCGCTTGCCGGGCCGCCAGTGTTTGCCGCATCACTCATGTTGGTCCCTGCGCCCGATGGGCCTCGCCTGACGAAATGGTTAGTCCCGCTGACCGCCAATTGGTCTAACATAGCGTGGTGGCGGAGTTCGGCGCCCCCGCTAACTCTAGGTTAGGTTTATCACGCGTCCCAACCCGGGAAAGTTCTGCCCATGAATGAACACGCCACCGTGAGCGCTGCGGGAGCCCCGTCCGACGAAGCCATGGCCGCTGAGGCCGACGCCGCCGTCGCACGCCTCGCCGAAGCCAAGGCCGAGATCGACCGCATCATCTTCGGCCAGGCCGAGGTGGTGGAGCGTGTTTTGGTGGCAATCATGTCTGGTGGCCACGCGCTTCTGGTCGGCGTCCCGGGCCTTGCCAAGACCAAGCTGGTTCACACGCTCGGCACCGTTCTTGGGATGCACGACAGCCGTATTCAGTTCACGCCCGATCTCATGCCGTCCGATATTTTGGGCGCCGAGGTGCTGGAGCAGTCCGACACGGGCGAGCGCGCGTTCCGGTTTATCAAGGGGCCGATTTTTGCACAGCTTCTGATGGCGGACGAGATCAACCGCGCTTCGCCCCGCACCCAGTCCGCGCTTTTGCAGGCGATGCAGGAGCGCGCCGTTACGATTGCCGGCGAAGAGCACAAGCTGCCCAACCCGTTCCACGTCCTCGCGACGCAAAACCCGCTGGAGCAGGAGGGGACGTATCCGCTGCCTGAAGCCCAGCTCGACCGGTTCATTATGCAGGTGGATGTGGGCTATCCGGGGCGCGATGCAGAACGGCGGATCTTGCTGGAGACCACCGGCGTTGAGGAAGCTGCGCCAAAGGCTGTGCTCACCAGCGAGGAGCTGATGACGCTGCAAACGCTGACGCGCCGCTTGCCGGTGGGTGAAAGCGTTGTCGAGGCGATCCTCGATCTTGTCCGCTCCGCACGGCCTGACGAAAACGAAGCGATCAAGGACCGTGTTGCGTGGGGTCCCGGGCCGCGTGCGTCCCAAGCGCTGATGCTGGCCTGCCGCGCCCGCGCGCTGCTTGATGGCCGCCTTGCGCCGTCGAAGGACGACGTCGCCGCGCTTGCGGAGCCTGTGCTCCAGCATCGCATGGCACTCACCTACGCCGCCCGCGCCGACGGCCACACCATTCGCGGCGTGATCGGCGAACTGGTCGCCGCGGCCGCGTAAGAGGCGCCAACGGTGTTCTCTCGCCTGTCCCGCAGCGCTCCTGCGCAGGAGACCGCGTCCGCCCCAGCGGCGATGCACGCGGCAAAGGCGGCGTCGGCCAACCTGCCGGACCTTCTGGTGGAGGCGAAGCGCGTTGCTGCGGCCGTCGCTGCCGGCTGGCACGGCCGACGCAAGGCAGGCCCGGGCGAGACGTTTTGGCAATTCCGCCCCTTCCAATGGGGCGAACCTGCACGCCGCATCGACTGGCGCCAATCTGCCCGACATGACGCGCTTGTGGTGCGCGAGCGGGAGTGGGAGGCGGCGCACACGGTCCTTCTGTGGGCGGACCGCTCGGCCTCCATGCGGGCGAGCTCGTCGCTCGCACCGGTGTCGAAGGAAGCGCGCGCTTTGGTGCTCACCCTCGCGCTTGCCGACCTTCTGGGGCGCGGCGGAGAGCGCATTGGGCTTTGCGGTGGGCCGCCACCTTCGACGCGGCGCGATGCGGCGGACGCCATCGCCGAGGCTGTCGCCGAAACGCCCGACACCACGCGTCCTGATCTTTCCTCGCTGCGCAACAACGCCGACGTAGTTCTCATCGGCGATTTTCTCGATCCCATGGACGAATGGGCCGACATTTTCGGCACGCTTTCGGCCCGCAACGCCCGCGTTCACCTGGTCCAAGTACTGGATCCTGCCGAGGAGCGGTTTCCGTTCGACGGCCGCACCCGCTTTGTGGACCCTGAATCGGGTCTCGCCTTCCTGGTGGGCAAGGCGGAAGCGTGGGCGACGAGCTATCGCGACACCCTGGCGGCGCACCGCACCGAGCTTGACCGAACCGCCCGGCGCCTAGGCAACCCGCTCCTCATCCACCACACCGACAATTCTGCGGCCACGACGCTGTTGGCGCTGCGCGCGACGCTGGCGGGCGAGCGCGACCGATGATCCGTCTCGACCACGCGCACGAGCGCGCCACTTTCCAAGTGTCAGCCGCTTTAGAGGGTTTGTTCATGCCGCGAGCCGGGAATAGCCGCCCTTGAGCGCGCTCCCCATCGCCTTCGCCGCCCCGGCGGTTTTGTGGACCTTGGCGCTGTTGCCAGTGCTGTGGTGGCTTTTGCGCGCCACCCCACCGCGCCCGCAGGACGTGTCGTTTGCGCCAACGCGGCTTCTCTTGAAGCTCACCAAGCGCGAAGAGACCCCGTCCAAAACGCCGTGGTGGCTTTTGTTGATCCGCCTGACGCTCGCAGCACTGGTGATCATCGCGCTGGCGCAGCCGATTTTGCGCCCCTCCACCACCGCGGCCATGGGCGATGGCCCTGTGCTGATTGCCATCGACAACACATTTGGTGCCGCCCAGGACTGGCCGGACCGGGTGGCCGCGGCTGAGCGTCTGATCGCGGAGGCTGAGGCGCGCCCGATCATTCTTGCGGGCACCGCTGAGCGCCGACCGAACCTTTCCCCGACCGATGCCGCCACCGCGGCCGAGCAGCTGCGCGGCCTCAGCCCCGAGCCCTACCGCGCCGAGCGTGCCCGCTTTGCCGAGCGCCTGCCTGAAGACCTGACGTTCGGCGCCGCGATCTGGCTCACCGATGGGCTCGCCACGGATGGCGACGCAGAGTTTGTCGAAACGCTGATTTCCCGCGCAGATTCGCCGCTGCGCATCTTGCAGGCCGAGCCCGGACAAACGCTCGGGATCACCGATGTCGCCAACGATGACGCTTTGCGCGTGACTTTGATCGCGGACGCGTCTCCGGGTGCGCTGCCACGCACGGTGCGCGTGTCGGACCAGCGGGGCTTTGTGCTCGCCGAGGGTACGGCCACGTTCGCAGCGGGCGACACCACCGCCGAGGCCGCGCTCGATATCCCGACTGAACTGCGCAACGACGCGGCCCGCGTGACGATAGCCGGCGCCCGTAATGCTGCCGCTGTGCATCTTCTGGATGAGCGGTTTCGTCGCCGGACGGTGGGGCTCATCTCCGGTGGGTCGGCGGATCTGGCGCAGCCGCTTTTGTCGCCGTTGCACTTTTTGCGGGCTGCGCTCGAGCCGTCATCAGACCTGAGGGAACCCGTCGCCCAAGATCTGCCTACCGCGGTCGATGAGCTGATCGATGCCGGTACGTCCGTCATCGTTCTTGCCGATGTCGGCACTTTGTTGGGGACGACCCAGGACGCACTGGCGCGCTGGATCAATGCAGGCGGCGTGCTCCTTCGCTTTGCCGGGCCACGCACTGCGGATGGCGTTGACGATCTTGTTCCGGTCGCGATGCGCGATGGTGCGCGGACGCTCGGCGGCACGCTGTCCTGGGACGACCCGCAGCCGGTGACCGACTTCAACAATGAAGGCCCGTTTGCGGCGATCGATGTGCCTGGTGACATTACCGTGTCGCGGCAGGTGCTCGCTGAGCCGTCGCTCGCGCTCGCTGAGCGCACCTGGGCGGCGCTCGCGGACGGTACGCCCTTCATCACCGGCCGGCAGGTGGGTGCGGGGCATGTGGTGTTTGTCCATGTGACGGCCGATCCCGCCTGGTCCACGTTCCCGCTGTCGAACGCGTACGTCGAAATCCTGCGCAAGATTGTGGAGCTGTCCGCCGCGACCGAAGGCGGCGCCGCCACAGGGCCGGCGCTTGCGCCCTACCGCCTGCTTGACGGCAGCGGCCGCCTCATCGCGCCCGGCCCAGACGCTGAGCCGCTGCCCGCCACGGTGACCTCGCCCGACGCGACCCATCCCCCTGGCCTTTACGGCACAGGCGGTGCATTCCGCGCTCTTAACGTTCTGGCGCCCGGCGACACCCTCGCGCCGCTCGACGCAACCCTCATCGAAGGCGCGACTATGGAGGCCTACACCGACGAAGGACCCACTCCGTTGCGCGGCCCGCTTCTGACCGCCGCTGCGACGCTTCTTTTGGTGGACGCCTTCGCCCTCCTCCTCCTGATGGGCGCGTTCGCCCGGCGTACCGCCATGCGCGCCACGGCCCTTGCCCTTGCGTTCCTGATCGCGCCGCAAATCGTTGAGGCGCAGGAAGACGCAACGCAGTTCGCCATGGACGCATCGCTCACCACGCGCCTGGCCTATGTGGCGACGGGGAATGCGCAGCTCGACCAGTTGAGCGAAGCGGGTCTGAATGGCCTTTCCAACGCCCTTTTCCGTCGCACCGCGGTCGAGCCGGGTGAGCCGATGTCCGTGAACATCGAAACCGACGAGATGGCGTTTTTCCCGCTGCTCTATTGGCCGGTGGACGAAAACTCCGAGCGGCCGTCCGATGCCGCCATTGCCCGTGTTGACGCCTACATGAAAAACGGCGGAACCATCCTGTTCGACACCCGCGATCAGGCCGGTGCGTCCCTGATGACGTCGCCGTCGCCGGCGACATTGGCGCTGCGCCGGATATTGGACGGGCTTGACATTCCTGCGCTGGAACCTGTCCCGCTGGACCACGTGCTGACCAAAACCTTCTATCTTTTGAATGATTTCCCCGGCCGATGGGCCGGCAGTCCGCTCTGGACCGAGGCGCTCACAACGCAAGCCGGCAGCCGCCCTGCCCGTGCGGGGGATGGCGTTTCGCCCATCCTGATCACGGCGAACGATTTGGCGGGCGCCTGGGCGATCAACGACACTGGCGCGCCGATGTTTCCGATGTCGGGCAACGATCCGTTTCAGCGTGAGCGTGCCCTTCGCGCGGGCATCAACATCGCGCTCTACACCATGACCGGCAACTACAAAGCCGACCAAGTGCACATCCCGGCCCTCCTCCAAAGGCTTGGACAATGACCGATCTGCTCGACTATGGCCTCGCGCTCGATCCCATCGCGCCGGTGGCGTTTATCGCCATTTTCGGCGTTCTTGGCCTTGCGCTGACGGCGTTTGGCGCTGTGCGCAGGGTCCGCGGCTCGTTGGTGCGGACGGCCGCTGTCGCCGCCTTCGCGCTGGCGCTCCTTGGCCCTGCCCTACAGCGCGAAATCCGCGAGCCACTGTCTGGCGTTGTTGCGCTCGTGGTGGACCGCACGCAGTCCCAGCGCACAGCGGGCCGGGTGGAAGACACTGACGCCATCGCCGCAGACCTCACCGAGCGGCTGGAGGCGCTCCCCAACGTTGAACTGCGCACCGTTGAGGTGAGCCGCCCCGATCCGGAGCGTGACGGGACGACGCTTTTTGCGCCGCTCGCGGACGCGCTGTCGGACGTGCCGCCGGGCCGGATCGCTGGCGCGATCATCGTGACCGACGGTCAGGTTCACGACGTCCCGGCCGAGCCGCCCATCAACGCTCCCATTCATGCTGTGATCCCAGGCACGGCGGACGAGCGGGATCGGCGCGTGGAGATCGTTGCCGCGCCGCGCTTCGGCCTCGTTGGGAATCGCGAGACCGTCATCATCCGCATTGACGATCCGGAGGCCGAAGGTGAGCGCGTGCCCCTCACCATCGCGATGGATGGCGCGGAAACCGCAGTCCTCGATGTGACCATCGGTGAGACCATCACGCTCGCCGCCCCGATCAGCCACGGCGGCGACAACTTCTTCCAATTCGCCGTGGAGGAGGTCCCTGGCGAGCTGACCACCACGAACAATACCGCGGTGGCTGTCATTGAGGGTGTGCGGGAAAACCTGCGCGTGCTTCTCGTGTCCGGCGAGCCCCACGCTGGCGAGCGGACCTGGCGCAACCTTCTGAAATCCGACGCTGCGGTGGACCTTGTTCACTTCACGATTTTGCGCCCGCCTGAGAAGCAGGACGGGACGCCGATCCACGAGCTGTCGCTGATTGCGTTTCCGACGCGTGAGCTGTTCTCTCAAAAGATCGATGAGTTCGACCTTATCGTGTTCGACCGCTACCAACGGCGCAACGTGTTGCCCTCGCTCTATTTCGACAACATCGCGCAGTACATCATTGGCGGCGGCGCGCTGCTCATCGCCGCCGGTCCCGACTACGCCGGTAACCGCTCCGTCTATCATACACCGCTCGCCGCAGCGCTTCCGACAGCGCCGTCGGGCTCTGTGATCGAGGCGCCCTACAAGCCGCAAATCACCGACCTTGGCGAGCGCCACCCGGTCACGCGGGACCTGCCTGGCAACGCCGAGGATCCGGACTGGTCGCGATGGTTCCGCCATATCGAGGGTGTGCCCATCACCGGCAACACGCTGATGTCAGGTGCGGGTGAGAACCCGCTTCTCGTGCTGTCGCGCGAAGGGGATGGGCGCGTGGCGATGCTGATGTCGGACCACATTTGGCTGTGGGCGCGTGGGTTTGAAGGCGGCGGCCCGCACCTGCCGCTGATGCGCAACCTCTCGCACTGGTTGATGCAAGAGCCGGAATTGGAAGAAGAGTCGCTGCGCCTTGAGACCGATAACGCCACACTCGTCATCGAACGGCAGACGCTGGCCGAGGCCACCGAACCCGTGACGCTGACCCGGCCGGATGGCAGCGAGGACGTGATCACGCTCGAAGAAGAGGCGCCAGGCCTTTATCGCACGGTCATCGACGACCCCGAGATGGGCCTTTACCGGGCTGATGACGGCACACTGACCGCGCTTGGCCATGTGGGCCCGGTCAATCCGCTTGAGGCACGCGACCTGCGCGCCACCACGGAACTTCTGGCGCCTATCACGGAGGCCAGCCGGGGTTCGGCACGGCAGGTGGATAGCGCACCACGGGTGCTCCTGCGCCCCGAGGGCCGGTCCATGGCCGGCAGCGACTGGGTTGGCCTGCAACGCTCCTCGGCCAGCGAGTTGGTGGGCGTGGAGCGTGTTCCGCTGTTCGCGGGCTTTCTTGGCCTGGCAATCCTCCTCGCGGCGCTGTCGATGACCTGGTACCGCGAAGGGCGGTAGGCTTAGCAGCGCACCGCCCTGGAACTATCCCTTGATCGGACAAAGGGACGCAGGCAGGTTGCCACCCACCGATGGGCCGGCGGCCTCACTCCGCACGGGCTCGACAATCACCAGGCGTAGCACCGGCGAGGGACCAATGTTGTCGGATCGGAGCGTCAACGGGTCCGGCCGCGGCACACGCAGGGCAGCATCCGCTGCGCGTGAGCGATGACACGGGACGCCCCTGGCGAGCCACGCTTGCGCCAACCCTTCCCGGTCACCCTGTCGATTGTCGCGGGTGTTGCGGGGCTTTTCGCTCTGCTGGCCTGGTACCTGGTGGACCCGGCGCCCCCCAAAACCATCGCGTTGGCCACCGGCTCGGAGGGGGGCTTCTATCAAAAGCTTGGCGATCGGTACCGGTGGGCGCTCTCGCGCTACGGCGTCGAAGTGGAGCTGGTGCCGACATTGGGTTCGCCCGAGAACCTTGCGCTTCTGAACGATGGGTCGGTGGACGCCGCCTTCATGCAGGGCGGCGTTGGCACCGGACCGGCGGACGATACCCAGCTGCGCACCTTAGCGACCCTTGCCATTGAACCCCTTTGGCTGTTCAGCCGGACCGATCACGTCCTCACCGACCTTCTCGCTCATGACAACCTGCGCATTGCGGCGGGTGTTGAGGGCAGCGGAACGCGCGATCTTGTGGCAAGGCTCGTGCGGTTCATTGGGATCGCGGATCAGGCTGAACTTCTGCCGCTGTCTGGCGAGGCGGCGGTCGATGCGCTGTTTGAGGGTGAGGTGGATGTGGTCGCGGCCGTCACGGCGCCGACCACGCGCTGGGTGGCTGCGCTCTTGAGCGATCCGGATGTGAACCTTGTGGAAACGCGAAACCTTGCCGCGATCGCCTCGCGGCTTCCGTTCGTGAAGTCCATCGAGCTGCCGGCGCGGATCATCAACTATCGGGAGAATGTCCCGCCTGTCAGCAAAACGCTGTTCGGTGTGTCGACGGCTCTTCTCGTGCAGAACGATCTGCACCCGGCCATTAAACAGCTGATGCTGCAGGTGTCCTCTCAAGCCAGCAGAGGCAGTCGGCTTCTGGGGACGTACGACCAGTTTCCGTCGCGCCAGTACGCAGAGTATCCGCTGGATCCGGAAGCGGAGCGCTTTTTCACGCACGGTCCAACGTTGCTCCGCCGATATCTGCCATTTTGGGCGGCGAACCTGTTCGAGCGGTTCTGGGTGCTCGCCATTCCCATCGTGACGCTTCTTATCCCGCTGATCCGGTTCGGCCCGATGACGGTCGAGTGGAGCATTCGGCGCAGGATTTTCCGCCACTATCGCGAGCTGCGCGAGATCGAGATTGCGGGGACCGAAGGCGATGAAACCGTTCGCGCCATGGCGCTTGCCGACCTCGACCGGATGGAGGAGAGCATCAAGGATGTTGCCGTGCCGCTGGGTTTTCGCGACGACCTTTACCGGCTTCGCACCCACGTGGTGTTCATCCGCGACAAGCTTCACGAGCTGGATCGCAACGCCCAGGAGGTTAGGCCGAGCGACACCGGGTCTGCCGCCCGCGCTTCGACCCGAGTTGCCAAAGACGCTTAAAGCGCGGCTGCCGCGCGGACGTGGACGGTCTCTACGTTCCGCCCTCAAACAGCGCACGGACCTCAT
This sequence comes from uncultured Paracoccaceae bacterium, assembly GCA_937884725.1. Lineage (GTDB taxonomy): Bacteria > Pseudomonadota > Alphaproteobacteria > Rhizobiales > Amorphaceae > Acuticoccus. The sequence goes on along the minus strand of CAKZYH010000209.1, from coordinate 4,542 downwards.
CACCGGTCAGGCGCTTGCGCTCGCCGGCGAAGGCGTATCCAGTCGGCTTGTCGTCGACGAAAATTTCCATGTGCAGCGGCACATCTATGGGTGGGTCGAACGCGCCGGTGGGGATGCTAACAAAGCTCCCGTCGTGCATCCGCCACGCCAGGTTTGACCCGCATGTGCCGCAAAAGAGCCGTTCGCCCCACTCCGACGAGCGATAGACGCGAAGCGCATCGCCACTGAACGTTGCGTCTTGCGCGATCACCGCGATGACGGGGCCACCGGCTGATCGCCGACACATGCTGCAATGGCACGCATCCGCCTCGGCTTTCGGTACGTCAGCGCGGAAAGTGACCGCTCCGCAGAGGCAATGACCGGTGTGGACCGCCATCACTGAAACTCCCTGTTGTGTGGGTGTTCGAACTAGTGAAACGCAAAGCTTCGGCTGCCATCCGGCTTCTCCGACCACCGCATGTCAACCGGCGCGCGGTCGTCTTCAGAAGGCTGATTGGTCATTCGCCGGAGCGCCTATGACCGCAGACGCGACGCCGGAAACGGCTTTCCTATGGGTTTGGTACGCCCGACACTTATTCGCTTCTGCCATGTAGCGCATGGTCGGCGTCCAGTACGTTTTGCATCTGACCGTTTCGATTTGTGACGCCTGCCCGGATACGGCCGGAATTGAGATCGGCGATCATGGCGGATTCGAACCCCTCGTTTCGGCCGTCGTGACCGATGGTTTCACCCGGGTCCACGAAAACCCCATGCGCTTCACCTGCCGAAACTGGAGTGATCATTTGGAGCGCAAGGTTCTGCGGCAGCAATGCATCGGTATCGCCGTTCAGCGAATCCAGGATTGAGCGCATGATTGTCACAAGGTCAGTTGCGCTCGCCCAGAGGCCTGCTGCCGCACTTTCGGGATGCCGCACGAACCCGCCAGGAAGACGGCGACCGTCCGCCAAATGACCGCCGGCACGCTCTCTGTCCGGTTCAAGTTCGAATGTGGCTTCGCCAGCACCGATAGGGCGTAGGACCATCTCGGACGCATAGGCTCGAAAACTGGAGTCCGCGACGTCTTCTATGAGGCATTGGAGGACGGTGGTCCCGCCGCCGCTATAGTCGTAGCGCTTGAACCAACGGCGCTTTGTGTGAATCCGGGGGGATAAAGCTGCCCCCCCCCCCTCCTTAATTTCGATCACGGTCGGGATCTCATCATTGGGGCCATAACCCATGAAGCCGTGGATGTTGGTCCCCGCTGTATGTGACAAGAGCTCGGCGATGGTAGTTCGATCGCTTCGCGGGCCCGTGAGTTGCCAACGCTGAAGGTGCCCGTTGACGGGATCGTCGAGTTTCACGAGGCCGTCGCGCACGAGGGTGAATACCGATAGAGCGGCCACTGTCTTGGAACAGGATGCCACCTGAAACAGGGTTCGATCACTCACCGGCAACCCGCTGTCAGCCATGCCGCCGCGAGCGTGTCTGAGCCCATCGCTTGTCAGATCGGCAATCTGCCACCCAGTTCGGTCCGGAACGTTTGCTGACGAGCGCGGTGCGACCGCGATTGCTGCCGTTGCCAGCCCGGCAAGCGTAAAGGTTCTTCGATCCATCCGTTTCGCTACCATCATATTCCATGACGGACGCGATATGCAGCGATGCACGCGCGAGGGGCGGTCGCTGTTTGTGGTTTAGGGCGCCCATCCCGGTCGGCCCAGCGAGCTGCGCACCCGGCTGTGGAAGGCTCCGATGGATCGTGGGGCAGCGGCCAACGCGCCGGCCGCGGCTACGGTAGTTTTTGAGCGATTAGCGCTGACGGCGGGTGGCCGGCTTGCGCTGATCGTCGAAGTTCGTCGTCAGCTGACGGTTGTTGCCGGGGATGATGCGCTGCGTTTTAGTTTCTTTGATCTGCAGGCTCCGCTGCCCGGTGTTTTGCTCAGCCGACGCCACACCCACACCTGCAAAACCCACAAAGGCCAGTGCCACAACCAACGTCTTCATAGCGTTCTCCTCACTGCAAGATGCTCCACGCGCCATTGCGCGGCTTGTCGAGAGTTACGCGTCTGGCGCCGATCTGGATGATATAGCTCGCGAATGCTGCGGGCCCAGCGGGCGGGCTCACCCGCCGCTGTCCACCTCGGTGACATACTCCAGCAAGTCGCCGGGCTGGCAGTCGAGCGCTGCGCATAACTTGGCGAGCGTATCGAAGCGGACGCCTTTGACCTTGCCGGACTTGAGGAGCGACAGGTTTGCCTCTGTCAGCCCCACTTCTGCCGCGAGCGCTTTGGAGCGCATTTTGCGCCGCGCCAGCATTACATCGAGCCGCACTACGATCATGGGCTCAGACAAACTCATCGAGCTCGGCACGCATATCCGCCGCTTCCGCCATGACATGGCCGAGCGCGAGGCAGGCGACGCCGGCAACCAAGCCTGTGATCTGCTGCGGGGTAATGGTGACGGCGACCGATGAGCCGCGCCCCATGGCGGCGAAAGCGAGCTCGAGAAGTGGGGGCGTGGTCAGCGACAGGGCTGCCCCCACCATGAGCGCAACGCCGATCCAGCGTAGCCGATCGCCAGCGCGAACAGTGAAGACGTTTCCCGCAGCGAAGCCAGAGAAAAGCTGCCCTACCAACCACAACGCCCAGAGAGCTGCCGCCAGCGGCAGCGCGCCAGCCAAAGCTGTCGCTAGCGTCTGCGGGCCAGTGAGGGGCAGGCCGTCGGGAGCAGGCGGTCGCCAATCCGGGACTGCGATCACGAGGGCAAAGAGGAGCGCTGACAGGAGCGCCACCGTCCGCGCGGCTGTGGATACCAGCCACGACAGGCGCCTAAGCCGCCGGGCTCGCTCGGACAGGTCCATTGTTGCGAAATTCATCTAGACACCCTCTCTTTGCTCAACTAATTATTGTTTTACAGTAATTTTTTGAGAAAGCAATCGGCTATGTCACGCCGCGTCCTCCCCGCAGTCCTCTTTGCCCTCGCCAACGCCGCCTGTCAGAGCGTACCTGTCACGTCCCTGCCAGCGCTATCTCGGCTCGATCCGCTGGCGTTGGAGGCGACCAGCCTGCGCGCCGCCGTCACGCATCACAATGCGCTCCAGCTTGCCGCCGCTGGTGACAACACGCTGACGCTGGCGCTGCGCGAGCGAGGCGGGCCAATCATTCTGGAAGAGGCGTTCCCGCTGCGCGTCGCAACGCTCGACAGAGGCCGAGAGGCAACCGTCACTGCCTTTCAGATCGCAGCGGAAGAACGGACGGCCTTTGATGAAGTTATGGAGGATTTGCGCGACCGCCGACAGCGTGGCGAGCGACGCTACAGCTTTGCCATGACGGTGGACTTAAAACCCTGCGTGACAGAAGGCGCGCCGCGCAGCGCCGAGCGCGTGGACATCGACCTGAAGACTAACGCTGGCAAACAGGAACTTCCTTTGGCGCGGAACCTTAACCTACGCCAGCAAGGCGTGCCACTTCCCACGTGCACGCCGCCCCAGGGTCTGTAGCCGGCAAAACAATAGGGCGCCGGCGGAACGCCAGCGCCCTTTCCATCGGACTAGCTCTTCAATCGTTAGCGCGGCTGCACCACGATGCGGTTGGTGCCGGGCTGGGTCTGCACCGCCGGCGGCGTCCGCATGGCGCTGTTGCGCGTTGTGGTCACCGGGGTGCGGAAATCGCGGGTGTGGGACCGGTTCATCTGTGCCGGCGGAATTCGATAGTTCGATGTCTCAGAGAAGCTCAGGATACCGTTGGAATTTCCGGCTTGGGCAGCGGGCGCGCCCATCATGGCGACGGACAGAGCGGCTGCGGCAATCATCATCTTGGTCATGGGTGGTACTCCGTAGGGTGATTTCGGTGGCAGCGATCATCGCCGCCGGTTACCCCCATGTGAGGGTGGCATCCCACCGACCACGTGACGCGGATCACACTTTGACGTTGCGATTTGCGGCACACAAAAACGTGAGCGTGGCGGCGCAGAACTGGCCCCTTGCGACTTGCTGATGGAACAAAAAAGGCGGCTTTCGCCGCTTTGCCCCGAGGGCGCTAGCAGCCTGTGCGGCGCCCTTCAAACCTACAGTGTTCTCCTCCTGTTAGTGTGCCCGGTGCACGCGGTTGTTGCGCGGCCCCTTGCGGACCGGAGCGAAGCCGCTTTGGCGCGTCACACCCATGCTGTGGCGCATCGTTTTCGGGTAGTGCCGCTGCGCCTTGGTGGGTGAAATGCGGTGGGTCGCGGTTTCCGAGAAACTCAAGATCCCTCGGTTGCTGCCTGCCTCGGCGGCGTTGACGCTCATCAGGCCCATCAGCAGCGCCGTGGCTGCGATCACCGTCGTTTTCATGCTCTCATCCTTTCTGTTGGGGTCGCTGGCAGCGCCTATCGCCGCCCGCGAGATGCTATCGCTCAGCGCAGCGACTCGCGGTCGATGAAGTTCGCGCGGCGGGCGTCTTCGCGCAGAAGCCGGATGACCTCGGGGGACGGGTTGTGAAAGCTCGCGTGGTTCGGCGAGAGATTGTTGACGTCGATGGATGCCGGCAGGCTGTGCCGGTGCGGCAGCGACTTGGCGTACTCGGGCAA
>CAKZYH010000208.1 GCA_937884725.1 uncultured Paracoccaceae bacterium | reverse complement strand
CCCGCCCTCGCCGCCACCTACCCACTGAGCGACCTCCACGCCGCGCAGACCGCCTTCATTCAGAAAAACCACACCGGCAACATCGTCGTCCTGCCGTGAAGGTCCGCCCAAGATGACCATCATCGAGCCGCCCACACTCGAAAAGCCCCCGCGCCGCCGTGAAAAACGCCGCCCAGTCCGCCGCCACGCCGGCCCAACCCTCAAGATCACCAGCCTCTCGCTATGGCACGTGCCGCTGACAAGCCACGTCACCTACCGCATGGCGAGCGGTAAATCGTGCGCCACGGTGGAGACGGTAGTGCTGCGCGTGGAGACCGACGCCGGCATCACCGGATGGGGCGAGGTCTGCCCAATCCCGCACTATCTGCCGGCCTACGCACGCGGCGTAGCGCCCGCGCTGGAAGAGCTGGCGCCCATCCTCATCGGCGCCGACCCGCTGGGCGCCGAAGCACTCATGGCGCGCGCAGACGCGCACCTTGAGGGGCATGTCTACGCTAAGTCCGCGCTCGATATTGCGCTCTGGGACATCACAGGCCGTGCGGCCGGTCTTCCGCTCATGACGCTTCTGGGTGGACGGCGCACCGAAACCCTGCCGCTCTACCACTCCATCACCTGCGTGGAGCCGGACGAGATGGCACGCATCGCCCGCGAGGCTCAGGCCACCGGCATCACGCAGTTCCAAGCCAAACTCGGCGCATCAGGCGACTGGACCACCGACGTTGAACGGCTTGCTAAGGTACGCGAGGCGGTGGGCCCGGGCCCGCTGGTCTACGGCGACTGGAACTGCGGCACGACCTCGCTGGAAGCAACGCGCGTTGGCCGCGCCGCCAGCCACCTCGACGTGATGTTGGAGCAGCCTTGCCCCACCATCGCCGACTGCGTGCGCGTGCGCGAGGCAACACGCCTCCCCATGAAACTCGACGAGGTCGCCCACGATACCGCCTCGCTCCTACAAGCCCATAAAGACGGCTGCATGGACGCTGTGGCGCTCAAGCTCAGCAAATTCGGCGGCCTATCAGCGACCCGTCGTGCCCGCGACCTATGCCTGCATCTGGGCGCCAGAATGTGTGTCGAAGACACCTGGGGCGGCGACATCACGACAGCCGCACTGCTCCACCTTGCAGCTGCCACCCCGCCAGACCGGCTGCTCAACACTTGCGACCTCGCCGGCTACGTCGGCCCCAGCCTCGCCATCGACACGCCGCGCCGTCATAACGGACGGATCGCGCCGCCGGAGGGGCCGGGGCTCGGCATCACCGTCGATGTGGGCGCGCTCGGTGCGCCAGACCTCATCTTGGAGTAGGGCCATGAAGATACTCACCCAGTCCGAGTGGATCGAGCGCGCCCGCACCGTGCTGCCGGCGGCAGGCTTCGGCAATTTTGACCCCGGCGTCATCATCGCCCGCGGTGAGAAGAGCCGCGTGTGGGACGAGGATGGCAACGAATACGTCGACTACTTGATCGGCTCCGGCCCCATGCTCCTCGGCCACGGCCACCCTGAAGTGATGGAAGCAGTGCTCGAGCAGCTTCCCAAGGGCATGACGTTTTTCGCCAACAACGCGGCCGGCATTGCCTTGGCGGAAGCGATCGTGGAGGCCGTCCCCTCCTGCGAACAGGTCCGCTTCGTGGCCTCTGGCGGCGAGGCGGACATGTACGCCATCCGCCTGGCGCGCGCCTTCACGGGCAAGCCGAAAATCATCAAGTTCGAGGGCGGCTATCACGGCATGTGCGCCGAGGCGCAGATGAGTCTCGCGCCTACCAAACGGGTCAATTTCCCCACCCCCGTTCCCGACAGCGCCGGCATCACCGAAGGCGTTGCCGCAGAGGTGCTGATCGCCCCCTTCAACGACGTTGAGGCCGTCGCCTCGCTCCTCAACGAACACGATGACGTCGCCGCGATCATCGTGGAGCCATTGCAGCGCATCATCCCCGCCGCCCCCGGTTTCCTAGAAGGCTTGCGGGCGCTGTGCGACCGTCACGGCGTCCTTCTGATCTTCGACGAGATCGTCACCGGCTTCCGCCTCGCCTATGGCGGCGCCCAGGAGCGCTACCGCGTGGCGCCCGACATCACAACGCTCGGCAAAGTCATCGGCGGGGGCTTCCCCCTGGCAGGGCTCGGTGCCCGCGCCGAGATCATGGTGCACTTTGATAAAGCCGCTGTCGGTGCGGATGGCTGGCTGATGCAGCTCGGCACGTTGTCGGGCAACCCGGTCGCAGCCGTTGCAGGCCTGAAGACCATGGAGATCCTGCGCCGTCCGGGGCAGTACGACCGCTTGCGCAAGACCGGGCAGCGCCTGATGGACATGCACGCCGACGTCCTCAGCGATGCTGGAATCGCCCACCGCATCGTCGGCGATCCGACGCTCTTCGACATATACTTCACCGCCCGCGACTGCCGCGACTACCGCAGTGCACACCACGACGATCCAACGCAGGCCGGACGCTGGAACGCGGCGTTGCGCCGCAGCGGAGTCTTCAAGTCACCGAGCAAGCTGTATCCATCCCTGGCGCTGACCGAGGACGATATGGAGCTGACCCAAAGGGCGATGATCGCCGCCCGCGATGCAGTCTTAGCGCTCCCGTCGCAGTGCGATAAGGTGTTGTAAGTCCTACCCCAACAACGTCACAAACGGTGAGGACTAGGGTTTGCGGGCTACTGGCACTGCCCCAGTAACGCGCCCTCCAGAGGGTGCGCGAGAGCA
>CAKZYH010000207.1 GCA_937884725.1 uncultured Paracoccaceae bacterium | reverse complement strand
AGGAATTTCTGTCGGTCGTCACGGGGTGTATCAGCACTGCCGCTATCAAAGATCGTCGGCAGCGAATACATGAGCGCGTCAGACGGATTAGCCCGCCCACCATGCGCAAGGTTTGGCAACCTGAGTTCATACACATGCGCTGAGGCCACAACGCGCAGTGTCACGCCCTCCGTGATCTGGTCCCTAAACGCGTGGCCATAGGTCTGCTCGTGAACATCAAAGAAGCTGTCGATGATCACCTGCTTGTTCTCTTGCGTCAGTGCCCCATCCGGCATCTCGGCCCTCAGCTCAAAACCCTGGCCGAGATAACGACACTCCATCACGCGCTTAAACTGCCGCGCTTCCACAGGAATACCGTCGCTCTCAAGCTGCGCATTCGCCTCGGCCGTCAGTTCATCGGCAAGCGTGTTGATTAGTGCAAGGTCATCATCCGTCGCATTGTCCAACGTCTTCAGCACTGAGTGGGTGTACTCGTACTGCAAATCAGTCACGAGAAGCCCCATCGCCGCGGTAATCCCCGGCTGAAGCGGACTGATCACATCCTTCGCCTGGATCATCTCACTAAGCGCAACGGCATGGAGCGGACCGGCGCCACCAAATCCCATCAACGTAAAGCCGCGCGGATCAATCCCCTTCGCGACAGAGTTCGCGTTGATCGCAAGGGCCATGTTGTTATTGATGATCTTCAAGATACCGAGCGCGGCATCGGTGATCGACAGACCCAGCGGATCAGCGATGTGTTCCTTGATGGCTTTCTCAGCCAACGACTTATCGATGGACAGATCACCACCCAAGAATCGCTCGGGATCAAGCCGGCCGAGCACCACCTGCGCGTCGGTCACCGTCGGCTCCGTACCGCCGCGCCCATAACAGGCCGGTCCCGGAACAGCGCCCGCGGAGCGCGGCCCAACCCGAAACGCACCGCCAGCATCGATGTAAGCAATCGAGCCGCCGCCAGCGCCAATGGCATCGATGTCGATCATCGGCGCCAGCACCGGCAGCCCCGCGACCTCGGTATCGCGCGGATTCTTAGTGCGCAGCTCGCCGTCCTGAATCACCGAGATATCCGCAGATGTCCCACCAATATCGATGGTAATCACGTTGCCTGTGTCACAGTGCCCGCCAGTCCACTTGCCACCGATCACACCGCCCGCGGGACCAGACAAAAGCAACCCAATGGGCTTTTGCGCCGACTGCTCGATGGTCGAAATTCCGCCGTTTGACTGCATGATGCGCACGGCCGCATCAATCCCATTTTCCTTCAGGCGCGTCTCCAAGCTACGCAAGTAAAGCGCAGTCTTCGGTCCAATGTAAGCGTTCATCGCTGTCGATGAAAACCGCTCATATTCGCGAATTACATTCACCACTTCAGACGATGTACACACATAGGCGTCCGGCAGCACCTCAAGGATGATTTCCTTAGCGCGCCTCTCATGGGCATCGTTCAGGAACGAAAACAAAAAACCAACAATGACAGCATTAATACCGCGCTTCTGAAAAAGCTCAGCCGCCTCGCGCACTTCATCTTCCGCGAGCGGTACTTCGATTGAACCGGTCGGCGGCGCTAACCGCTCCGTCACCGGCAACCGGTTGCGCCGCTTCACCAGAGGCTTCGTCTGCCAGGGCACATCGAATTGCAGCGAGAAGTTGTGCGGTCGCTTGTGCCGCGCCATGTGCATGATGTCGCGAAAGCCGCGCGTTGTAATCATGCCCACTTCAGCGCCGTTGCGCTCAATCACCATGTTGGTGGCCACAGTTGTGCCGTGGAACAACTGGTCGATTTCGCCAGGATTAACCCCAGCCATCCGGCACACCTGAAGAACGCCGTTCACCACACCTTCTGACTGGTCGTGAGGCGTGGAGGGGACCTTGGTCACCACCACCTGGTCATCGCTTGCCGCCGTGCGGGTGCGTTCCAGCACAATGTCGGTGAATGTGCCGCCGACGTCGACGCCCACTCGAATCATGGCAAGTTCCTCGTTTCTACAATTATGCGCTCATGCCGCCAGCACGACAGACGCGCGCTCCGGCTTCCAGCGAAGATCAACTTGGGCACCAGGCGCGATCGACTGGCCCGAAACCTTCTCCCGATAGGTTTCAAGACGGACCGACTGTGTGTCATCCAGACGAACAGAAACGTAAACAACCTGCCCCACAGCATCGAGCGCAGTCACCTCGCCCGAAACGCTATCGGTCTCGCCCTCCATAGGCGCCCCAGTCGGCAGGACAGAAACATACTCTGAAGGTGCCACAACCATCGCCGCCGCCCCGGTCTGCGCAGCGCTGGCGTCGAACGTCGGCACACCCTTCAGCGCGCCAAACCGCGTCTTAACCGTCGCGGCACCGCTGCCCGCCTCAGTCAGAGTTCCATCGATAATCTTATTCCGACCAATAAACCGCGCCACAAACGGCGATTTCGGCCGCGTATAAAGCTCAAACGGCGCAGAGATTTGCTCCACCACGCCAGCGTTCATCACCACAACACGGTCGCCCATGGAGAGCGCCTCAGCCTGAGCGTGCGTCACAAACACGAACGTTATGCCCAGCTCACGCTGCAGAATCTTAAGTTCTTCCTGGATCGACTTGCGAAGATTAGCATCAAGCGCGCCCAGCGGTTCGTCGAGGAGCAGAATGTCGGGCTCAGTCACCAGCCCCCGCGCGAGCGCCACTCGTTGGCGCTGCCCACCTGATAGGCTGCGCTCGCGCGCACCAGCCACTGCGCCAAGCTCCAGCTTTTCGATAATCGCGTCGACACGCCGTTTCGTGTCCGCCGCCGGCGCCTTGCGAACCTCAAGCCCGAAGGCGAGGTTCTCGCGCACCGTCATGTGCGGAAACAGAGCGTAGTTCTGAAAGATCGTGGCCGTCGGTCGCTGTTCAGCGGGTACGCGCGTAAAGTCTTTGTCGCGAATAATCAGGTTACCGTCGGTAATATCCTCCAGCCCTGCAATCATCCGGAGTGTCGTGGTCTTCCCGCACCCAGACGGACCCACAAACGAGATAAATTCACCCTTCTCAACGCGCAGATCAAAGGCCTGCACGGCAACAGTTCCGCCTGGATAGACCTTGCGCAGTTTGATCAGTTCGAGGTCGTACATGGCGTGTACCTAAAAACGGGGCGGCGGGTCGGCGGCGCTGTCACGCGCCGCCGATGATGTTGTTTCAATCGCTGAGCGCAAAAGATTAGGCGGAGAGGAACTCGTCCCACTTCATGATCAGGTGGTCGTATTCGTCCGGCCACTGATGCCAGTACGCCACCTGCGACGAGCGCTCGGCGAGCGAACCGCCGTCGCGCAGATCGCCTTCCTTGATGCCCCGCTCAGGCGGACCAACCCACGGCTTGCCCTCGTACCAGAACGCATACTTATCGGCCGGCATCACATTCTTGATGTCCGTGGTCGGCGAATAATAACCCTGCTCGGACACAGTCACCGCCGGCGGGCCGGACAGCCAGTAGTCGGCATAAGCCTTCACCGCCAAGTCGTTCGGCGAATTGGCAAGCTGCGAGATGCCGATTGACCAGCCGCGATAGCCCTCTTTCGGCACAGCGTAGGAACAGGGGATCCCTTGCGCTTTCACCGCCATCACCGCCGGTTGCCAAGCATCAGCCAGGATCATCTCGCCGGACGCCAAAAGGTTCACCAGCTCGCCAAAGTCGCCCCAGAGCGCGCGGAACTGACCGTCTTTCTTCTTCGCGATCAAGAATTTGGACGCCTCATCAATGGCTTTCCGATCAGGGTTGCCAGGGTTCGGCACTTCCAAAAGGCCAAGTGCGTTCATTGCCAGGATCGCCTGGCCAAACGCGATCAGCGGGTCAACGTTAAGGCCGGTCTTACCTTTGAATTTTTCGTCGAAGATCGAGGTCCAAGTATTGGCCTCTTCGGCCGACACAAGATCAGGGCGGTAGCCAACACTGTCAAAGTTGAAGACGGTCGGCACCATCCAAAGCTCAGTCTGCGCGTCATCCGCCCAGATCTGATCGGCAATCTGCGGCCGCGGCACACCCGGCGACGCTGTCTTGAAGATCTCGCGGATGTTCTGCCACGCCGGAATATCCGACGTCGGGATCGACTTGATCGTGTTGGTGATCGTCATCGCCGGCAGACGCTCGCCGATGGTCTCCCACACGTCATATGCGTTGGAGCCGGACAAAAGCTCGGTTTGCGTGTTGGGATAAATGTCGGCCTTACCGGACACCGACCCAACGCCGGAGCGCTCTTTGAAGTCGTTCAGAATACGCTCTTGCACCGTAACCGAAAGCCCGACGGTGCGAAGCTCCTGATCGCCAATGCTTTGCGCAAACGCCATTCGCGGATGCATCAGCATCGCTGCGCTGCCCATGGCGGCTGACCCGCGCAAGAAGCTGCGCCGTGAGGGATGAATGAAGTGTTTCATAGTTGGTTATGCTCTCCCATCCTTGGGTGGTAGTTCGGAAGGTTAGTAACGCCCGACTGTCAGGCCGCCATCGACTGTAACGACTTGGCCTGTCATATATCGGGCGCCGTTTGACGCCAGGAACACAATAACATCGGCGATATCGTCCGCTTCGCCCGGTCGACCCATGGGGATATACTTCCCCGCGGCCTCCAGGCCGGCAGGACCGACCGAATGCACTTCCGAGAGGGCCTGCGCGGTTCGGATGAACCCCGGCGCAATCCCGTTCACGCGAATATTCTGCCGCGCGAGCTCCACGCCGCGCCCGCGCACCAGCCCAATCACGCCCGATTTGGCCGCAGAATAATGCGCGTGCTCATCCCAGCCATAGTGGCTACCCATGATCGACGACAGGCACACAACCGCACCGCCGCCGTTCGCGCTCATGGCCGGCACGGCGGGCCGAATGATCCGGATCATCCCTTTCAAATCAACGTCGAAGGTGAAATCCCATTTCTCATCTGACAGGTCGGCGAGCGGCACCTTGTGGGCGATCCCGGCGTTGCAAATCAGCGCGTCGAGCGCGCCGAATTTCGCGTTCGCGGCATTCACCACGCCCTCCGCCGCGGCAGTGTCGGTCACATCAAGGCTGTGAAACTCCGCCGATCCGCCGGCGCTCTCAACCTCGCCGACCACCGACTTGCCTTCGGCCTCCAGCACATCGGTGACGAGCACGTGATAGCCGGCCGCGCCAAACGCCTTAGCGGTCGCCCGGCCAATCCCAATCCCAGCCCCTGTGATGAGGACAGTTTTCACAGCATCACATCTCCCGAGTTTGGACCCAGCGTTTGGCCCACGTAAATCTTCGCGTCGTTGGAGGCTAAAAAGGCGACAGTCGCGGCCACATCCTCAGGCTCGCCAAACCGGCCGAGCGGCAGCCCAGCGGCTTTGGCTTTGCGCCAATCCTCGCTGATCGCCATCACAAGGTCAGTGTTGATCGGACCCGGCGCGACAGCGTTGACCCGCACCCCCCGGTCCGCCACTTCCCGCGCCAACGACTTGGTAAAGCCGATGATCCCGGCCTTTGCCGCCGAGTAGTGGGCAAGCTCCACCCCGCCGATCTGGCCAAGTTGACTTGCAATATTCACGATGATCCCATCGCCCGCCGCAAGCATTGGGTTAAGCCCGCGTCGCGCACCCAGAAACGTCCCGCGCAAGTGCACCGCCACCATGCGGTCAAAGTCATCAACGCTAAGGTCCTCGACCTTCGCCTGATGAACGGTCCCCGCATTGTTCACCACAAGCGTCACCCGCCCCCAGGCGGCCTCCGCAGCGCTGAACAGCGCATCAATATCGGCCTCGTTCGCCACGTCGCCGGGCAGCGAAATCGCAGTCCCGGCAGCGCTTTCGATGATTGCGGCGGTCGCCCTCGCGCGGTCGGGATCAAGGTCGTTCACGGCAACCTTAGCGCCCTCAGCGGCCAGCCGCTCCGCAATCGCGCGCCCGATCCCGGCGCCAGCGCCCGTCACCACCGCCACATGATGGCCAAGCCGGCTCATGTGATGTCCTCTTGGATCCCGGATGCTTTCGAGCGCCCCTTGCGCACCGACGCTGTCATCAAAAGCCCGTAGACGGTCAAAAGAGCGAACGAAAACAGGGTGGTTAGCACACCAAAGGCAAACAAGTTCGGATGGATCTCCACCGCGAACGTGCCGTAAATCGCCAGCGGCATAGTCACATCAGAGCCGCCGGTAAAGAGCGTGCGCGGGAACTCATCGTAGGACAGCGTGAACGCAAACAGCATCGCCGACAGCACCCCCGGAAAGATCATCGGGAAGGTCACTTTGCGAAACGTCCGGCCCGGCGGCACGCCCAGCGCCCACGCCGCTTCCTCCACCGCCGGATCGAAGCGGTTGAAGATCGCCAGCATCACCAAAAACGCGAACGGGTAGGTATAGACCACGTGAAGCACAAAGGCGGTGCCCCACCATGTGGGCGAAATCCCCGCCTCGCGCGCCACCAGCGCCATCCCAAGACCGAGCAGAACGCCCGGCACCATCATGCCGAGCACCACGAGGTAGAACATGATGTTCGACCCCTTGAACTTCCTGCGAAATGCCTGAGCCGTCAGCGTCCCCAGCACCGTCGAGACCACCATGGTGGCAAAGGCGAGGGTGAGCGAGCGCACCAGCGCCTCCCCGATGGGGAGAGGCGCCACCCGCGACGGCGGCGCAAACCCCAAAACGTGCTGGTACCAATAGGTCGACCACTCAATGATCGGAAACTGCGGCCCACCCTCAGGCCCCGCCTGAAACGACAGGATGCCCATGACGATAAACGGCGCGTACAAGAAGAGGATGAACAGCGCGCAGTAGACCGCCAGCGAAAAGCGCAGAATAGGAAGCTGATGCATCGCTAAAGCTCCCTGCGCAGGTTCACGATGCGCAGAAGCACCGTGATCGCGACCGCCATCACCACAGTCAGGATCACACCGATCACGGCCGCAAACGCCCACTTCAGCGAACCCACCTGCGTGACGATGATGTTGCCCAAAAGGTTGACCTTGCGGCCCGACAGCGCCGAGGCGGTGGCAAACTCGCCAAGGACCATCACCGACACGAAGATCGCGCCCACAACAACGCCAGGCAGTGACAGCGGAAAAATGATCTTGCGGAAGATCGTCAGCGACGACGCCCCAAGATCCCGCGCCGCTTCAATCAAGCTACCATCGATCCGCGCCAGCATGAAGGCGATCGGCCCCACCATGAAGACCACATAGATCTGTACCATGCCGATGATCACCGATAGTTCGGTGAACAGAAGCGCATCGATGGGCTGCGAAATGATCCCAAGATCTTGCAGAACGATGTTGATCGCGCCCTCACGCCCCAGCATCGGCCGCCACGCCAGCACGCGTATCAAGAAGCTCGTCCAAAACGGAATCACGCAAGCCACAAGCAAGATGGTCTGCGTGGTCTTGTTCTTGACGAATTGGCCGATGAACAGCGCCGTCGGATATCCGATCAGAAACGTAATCACCAGAACCGTCAGCCAAAGCCGCAACGTTCTGATCAGCGCCCCAAAATAGGTCTCGGAGGCGAAGAAGGTTTGCCACGACCGCAGCGTCAGGTCCGGCGTAATGGCAAAGGTCGTCTGCGTCCAAAAGCTGACATAAACCATCATCGCCAAGGGGACGATCAGAAAGAAGACCATCCAAAGCGCGCCGGGGAGCAGCAGGAAGTAGTGATGGTTCCGCCGCAAAAAGCTCTGCCGCGGCACTTGCTGCGCCTCAACACCCCCCGCGGTCACATCCATCAGGCGGCCCCCGCGAGCGCTTCTGGGCTGTAAATCCGGCGCCCATCGGTGTCGAACACTGTTACGTCCGCCAAATCCCAATGCACCGTCACCGGCTCGTCTTTGGTATAATCTACGGGATCAGCCCGGCTTAAGTGCCGCTCCACCTCGACGACCCCGCCGGTATCCTTCTCCAGAAAGTATATCACCTTCGCGCCCATGAATTCGCTGGTGATGAACTTTGCGGGCAGCGCGGCATGCCCCGCCGGCGCTGTGCCATGGCCCCGCGCGATTGAGGCAGTATCAAAGCGAACGGCATAGTGCGCCGCCCCCTGAGTGCCTGGCGGAAGCGGCAGCTCATGGGCGCCAACGCCAAACTTGTCGCCCTGCGCGTTGCCGGAAAACACATTGTAAGCATTGAGAAACTTCGCAACGCGCACCGTCTCGGGTCGGCCAAACACCACGTCCGGCTCGTCCACCATGATGACCCGGCCCTCGTCGAGCACGACCATCCGGTCGCCCATCGCAAGCGCCTCAGCCTCATTGCCGGTCACATGGATAAAGGTCACGCCCAGCGCCTCACGAATACGGCGCAGCTCCACAGTCATGCGCTCGCGCAGGTTGGCATCCAGCGCCCCAAGCGGCTCATCCAAAAGGCAAAAGCGTGGTTCCGTCACCAACGTGCGCGCCAGCGACACGCGCTGCTTCTGACCGCCGGAAATCTGGCCCGTCATCCGGCCGTCGAGCCCCGTCAGCCCCACGAGCTCAAGCATGCTCGCCACCCGCCGCGCCACTTCGGCGTCGTCGGTCACCGGATCGACCTCTCGATAGCGCAGCCCAAACGCAACATTGTCGGCAACGCTCATGTGCGGAAACAGCGCGTAATTCTGCTGCACAAAACCGAGCGACCGCCGGTGCGCGGGGAGGGCGGTCACGTCCGTCCCGTTCATGCGAACGCGACCGGCATCCGGCCGCTCAAGGCCCGCGATCAAACGCAACAGTGTCGTTTTGCCAGAACCGGAGGGGCCTAGTAGCGTCAGGTATTCATCGTCACGCACCGTCAGCGAGACGTCTTGGATGGCCGGTGTGCCGTCATAGAGCTTGGTCAGCCCCAGCAGCTCCAACATGGCAGCATCGCTCCTGATGCAGGCTTCCGTTAGCGACACAAAATCGATCATTGCGCGCAGAAGTCAATTAACGATTCGCACTGAGGCGATCGATTAGGCAATTTGCTGGCTTTTTTCGCGGCCTCGCCACATATCCACGCACACAAAAAACGATTTTTGTGCACTGGATACGTTTTTGAAAGGGCGCAAAGATGATCCTCTCCAGCGCGCCGCACCAAGCCAGAAACAGTGGCCAAGGGCTGTGACACACGCTGACGCTGCAACACCCGACAGCCCAACATCCGGCACAATGAGTGCGCCCGCAGCAACGGCCGACAAGCCGCCGCCGCGCTACCTCTCCATCCAGTTAGCGCTCGCCGCAGCCATCGAAAGTGGCAGTCTGCCGGCCGGCACGGTGTTGACCGAGGAGCCCCTGTCCCGCCTCTTCGGCACCAGCCGCACGCCCGTGCGCACCGCGCTGTCAGAGCTTGAGGCGAGGGGCGATCTTCATCGCTTCGACGGCCGCGGCTTCATGGTGCCCGGCGCGCAAGAGCCAAGCCGCGTCGCCCTCACCCGCGCCATGGTGGGCCTTGCGCAAGCGCCCGAGCCGCGCGCCGCATCGGCAGACCGGATCGCCGACGATTTTGCCCGCACCCTCGCCCGCGCGCTCCCGTTTGGCCAGTTCCACATCCACGAGCAGGCCGCCGCCGACCACTACGACGTCAGCCGCACTGTGGTGCGCGAACTCATGAGCCGCTTCAACGACCGCGGCTTGGTGCGTAAAAACAACCGCTCGCACTGGATGGTCGGGCCGCTCACTGCGCGGGACGTCGCGCACCTCTTCGCAGTGCGCGAACACCTGGAACCGTTAGCGTTGCGCGAGGCAGCGCCGCTCCTCACCGCCCGCGAAATTCTTGAGATGCAGCAGCGGGTTACCGCCGCGCAGGACCTTGGCATTGCGCTCGAGCCCGAAGCGCTCAGCGATCTGGAAGCCGACCTCCACGACCGTGTCCTCCAGCGCGGCGGCAACCGGCATCTCATGCGGATGATCCACCAGAGCCAGATCGCGCTCATGGTCAACCGCGTATTCGCTGAACGCGTAGGTGCCCGCCCGTTCGCCCTGGCCCTACGCGAGCACGCCATCGTCCTGGAATTTCTAGGCCGCGGCGCCCACGATGCCGCCGCCGTCGCCATGGCCGAGCACGTACGCCAGTCCGCCGCCCGCACCCGCCAGCGCCTCATGTCCATCTCGGTCTTCCCCGAAGACCCCCTTCCAGACTACCTACGCCGCGTCGTCGACTAGGCGTTTTTAGGGGTCGTTTGCGGTGTTGGGGGAGATTCTCCTTTCATGCTCCAGCCAATGGGTCTCAAAACACAGCAAGCGGCCGACTTCTGAGAGATAAATTCTCAGGACACAGTTCTGAGAATTGATTGGGTAGCTTTGACCCCAGGATCATCATTCAGTTCAGCTACCCTCAAAAACGTTTGATACCGGTGAAAAAGGCGGCAGTCTTACGCACGCTGACGGGTCCGAGTTGAGGC
>CAKZYH010000206.1 GCA_937884725.1 uncultured Paracoccaceae bacterium | reverse complement strand
GTCCGTTGTGGCCGCAGCGGCGGACACGGTGCGGGTGTGGGCTGTCCCGTCGTCGGCGCTAAAGGCCTGTCCGACCCCGATCTCGGCCACCGCATCGGCCAGGTTGGCGCCGGGAGATAGCGCTACCCGGTTGCCTGAGGCCGTCAGCCCGGACGCGACCGTATAAACCCAGCGAAGCAGACCAGGCGTCCCCGAGGGGGTCGCCGCCGCAGCACCCGCCTCCGCGTATAACCCAGGACCGGGGGCAGACGGGTGGATAACCGTGTTGCGCGTCAAAGTGTGGTTGCGACCCAGCACACGGATCCCGCGTGAGCGCACCACCACGTTGCCCTCCACCGTTGCGAACTCTCCATCGCGAAGGGAGATCCCCCCCGCGCAATCGACGATCCAGTTATCGCGGATGACGTTGTGGCCTACTTTGGATCCCACTGCCTCGCTCTCACCGTCGTAGCGCAGCAGTAGATTTTGTTGGAAGATCGCGCCTAGGTTTTCGTAAACGGGCGGATCGTTGGGAGAGGACACCCAATAGTCGGACGTTACAAAGCCCATATGCCCCGCCTCGGCACCATTGCTGCCTTTTGGCGGACAATCCCTAAATGTATTGCGCTCCACGACCGAGCCAGGGCTCTGAGGGCCGACGAAGACGCAAACCGAGCCTTTGCACGCCTCAAAGAGGTTGTTTACCACACGGCAGTCTTGGGCGTTGCCAGTGCGGATGTTCACAAGATGACCGTCTGCATCATCGCGCAGCCACGTTCCATCGTGTTCACGCGTTGTGAAGCGATTGCCCGCCAACGTCACCGCAGCCGCCCCGCCTCCACCGACGTACTGGCTGAGCACGATACCTGTCTGCTCAGCGCCGGTGATCGTGAAGTCAAAGCCGCCAACTACCCAGGCACCCTGGCGGAAGTTGATTTGGTCAACGCGCAACGCGCTCAGCGCTGCCGGCAGTTTAGCACCAACCCGTGATGTGTCTGCCCCCGTCAGGGCATCGCTCAGCACCGCACGGCCTGCTGGCGTTGCCGTGTCAGGAGCGACGGCATTGAAAAAGGCTTCGCTGACAAAATACACCGGTTCAGCCGCAACTGATGGTGTCTGCCCCGGTTCACCGACGTAGAAGTAAAACGGAGTGTCAGTCAGCGCGGCAGCGCTGACAACGACAACATCTCCGGCGGCAAATTCCATGAGCCGCCCGTCGCCTCCGTACGGATTGACGGGAACGTCGCTCGCATGGGCAATGCGGTGCATGGCCATTAGACAAGCCCTTCGGTTCTCAGAGTGCTCCACAACAGTTGGGACAGAACCCGTGCCCCTTTGAACTGCATCGCATGCGCGGGAATATTGTAGAGCGAACGGGGCCATAACCCGGCCGCAATGTCAGCGTTGTCATTGGCGCTCCCATCCCCATTCGCTTGCATGTGGGACAATGTGTCGATGACCGCCGTCCCAAATTCAGCAACGAGCGCGCTTTGGTCCGCATCCCACGCGGTACGCTCTGGCGTCCCGCTCGCATGATGGGGGGGCGGGGTCAGGTAGAGCAACGAACCGGCCGTTTCGGCCGCGATCATGTTTAGCGCCGTGATTGCCTGGGACGCGTTCAGTTCACGCGCCTCTTCAAAGACCGCAACGGCTTGCTGCTGCAACCCATGAGCTTCAACGGCAATGGCCATATCCGCCAATGTGGAGGGCGCGTCGATGCGTGTCGTACGGCCCACAAACCGTGACAGCTGCGCCGCACCGCCGTTCCAGTCCGTGACAATGGCAACCTTGCGGGTTAGGTCCGCGAGCCCATCGGTGAAGCGCCGGGCCGCGTCCATTTCGAAGGGTTCAAGAACCCCTTTGGCCCACCCCCCGCCGTAGAAGCGGCCCTTAAACGGGCTCGCAGCGCGGTCGTACTCGCGCGAAAACAGCGCCAAACCGTTGTTCGGGTACGTAAACGGGTCGAGTGGACTGAGGAATGGGTCATCATCCAGTCCCCCCTGAATCGACGCCGCGCCGTGTTGCACGATTGTCCAGGAATGCAGCCCACGTGCGTTGCCTGACGACAGATCAAGGGTGGCGCCCTGTGCCGCCTGATCCCACGCCCGCAGGCGCACATTTTCAGGGTTTGAGCCGTGGAGGAATATCCCGCTCCTGTCATCGTGGACCGCAAAAGCATTCCCGCCAGACGCGGTGGCCATCCAAAGTCCCACGTGGCTCCACGTGGGACCCAGATCAAGCGCGGGTGTGGCGACCATGATGTCGTCCACACCGTCAGGCTCCAAGTACCAAAACGGCCCGTCACGGCGCAAAGTGGGGCGCGCTGCATCGGTGAGGGCCACCATGTGATGACCGGGCACGGTAAGCGGATCGGTGATGGCGTTTTGGGCCATGTATTGTGTTGCAGTCCGCCCTTTCAATTGGGCAACGTCCAGCATCAGCCCCACCGGGTCGCCGTCCCCCGGCGCGCCGCCGGTCCCGTCGCGCCCCACAAACAGCGAGCCCTGGTCGGCGAGGTTGTACTGAACGTCGAAATTGGGCGATGGGGCCGGCGACCACATCTGCCTTAGCCCCAGTTCCAAGCCAATCATCGTTGTGCGCCTTTGCATGCATGACCAGACTGCAATTTAAAGTCATCACTGGCGTGCGGGGATAAGTGGATGTACAGGCCGCAACTCTGGGCCGCGCAGCCACGGTGTGCGGGGTGCCGGCCGCGATCGGGGCGGGTGGGCTCACGGACCCGCAGGCGCCCCGTCTTGAATGGGTGCAGCTTGTACGACGTGGTTGTCGGCGCGCACCTGTGCTAACAGAGACGGGGTGGGGGCGCGTGCGCTAATCGGGCTGCCATCGGCGGCGAACCCTAAACGCCCTTGGGCCGGCCTGACACTGACGGCGCGCGCCAGGTGTTGGTGCGGGACGATGATGCGGTTGTCGTGCACCACGCAATCGGCTGCGGCGCGGTAATGCCAAAGAAAGTTGCCTTCACGATGGGGGTGCCATGCTGCGCGCTGCGCCCCGCCTTCGAGCCAAAGGCCATACCCATCGCTCGGCAGTACAACCACGTTGTGACGCACCGTCTGGCGCTCGCCTAAAATCCGCAGCCCTCCCGAGCGGACCAACACGTTATGTTCCACAAGATTATCCGCGCCCCCACGGAGTGAAAGCGCGCCCGCACAATCGATGATGTGATTGTGGCGGATAATGTTATGCGCCACCTTCACGCCGATAACTTCCGGATCGCCATCGAAACGTTCAAAAAGGTTGCGCTCAACACGGGCGCCTAACGCTTGATAGATGGGCTCTTGGTGCGGCGCGCTGACCCGCGGCGAGAACCCTACATGCACCGCTTCGCCAGCATTGTTTTGCCAGCGTGGCACACTGCGAAACGTATTGCCGATCACCCTTACACCGCGCGTACCTGGCCCAACAGATACGCACAGATAGCCGCGCAGATCCTCAAAAACGGTGTTGGCAATCATACTGTCCGTGGCGGTGGAAAAAGTGCGCACCAAAACGCCACCGTTGCGAGGCGAGCCATCCGCATTGCGCGCATTCCAAAGCCAGTCACCGTCAGCGGTCCGGTTGCTGAAGCGGTTGTGGGCCAAGACCGCACGTGTGGAACGCAGCGCCAGGTGGTGGCCGAGCTCGAATTGATGTCGTTCGCGCGTGATGGCGAGTATGTCGAACCCGGCAAAAAACCAGTGACCTGACGAAAACTGCAGCTGTTCCACGCGGATAGGTGTGAGCGGTGCGACCATTAGGGCACCCACCCGTGCCTGATGGTCGGCCCTCAGGGCTTTGTCGCGCAACGCCGACCGGGCGCGGGCGTGAGTTTTAAGATCGCTGGGTCGGATGTTGTCGTCGGCGACGGCCTGATTGAAGAACGCCTCGCCAACAATGGTGACGGGATCGGAGCCGCCGAGGATTGACTGGCGCAACGTCCGAGTCCCCAGCGACCCGGCGCCCACAACGGCTACGTCGCCAGGCTGAAACGTATCGGGCCAGTCGGACGCTTCCCGGATGCGCAACAACCGTGTCCCCATCGTGTTCCTTGTGCCTCCCGCAGCACGCGCCCGCGATTAGGATACTCTACCGCCATGATTCAAAGAGGTTCCTCTCTCCCTCTCTAGATCATGGACTTATTAAGGCTCGCCGTTGCATTGTCTGATGCATCCGCTGACCAGTTTGATCAAAACACGTAGGATGATGCGCCACGGGCAACTCAAGCACTGCGGCTACCCGTACCAATAAAGGTGACTGGAGCCACCGCAGCAGGTCAGCGGTGGAGGGGTGACCCACGGATAATCGGCGGATCGGGACGCGAAGGGACGCTCCGAAAATGGGCAGCGGCATACCGCTCTTGGCTCAACCCTGCATCACGCTCAAGCACTGTGCGGCTTAAGGAGTTGATGGAGACAGCGCGAGGGCCTCGTCGATTGCTATTAACAGTGGGATGGTGGACGCAAGCTCTGCCCAGACATCCGGATCCGATTCGTTCAAGATAAGCGCATCGCGCAGCACATCGTCCTGCAGATCGTTGGCTGTGAAGTCGTCCGGCATTGTCTCTGACAGACCGGCGACGAGGCGCAGACGATCCTCTGCGAGTGCGAGCGATACCGGTGCGAGCGTCCAAGCCCGGTCCAACGCCTGCCAGGTTTGTTCGTCTTCCGCGCGGTAAAATGCGGACCACGCTTTGCTTGACCAAGCAGATACATCGCCCGGATTGATGGTCAACGCGGCATCTGCAAGCTCGGCCGCACGCGGGGCCTAGCGATGTGTAGTGTCGCCATTCTAAAGGAGGGGTCCCATTGAACAACCTGCTTCAACGCGATCTCTCACGGAGTTTTCCGCCGTCTTCAGCCGTTTGCCGCAATAGGGAGAGCATGCGCTCTGCCAGTTTTGACCGCTCGTACTCTCTCGCGCCGGCGGTGCCGGCGGCGGCCAGCAGGGCGCGCTGGGCTGGATCGTTCTGCAGGGTTTCGATCGCATCCGCGATGGCCACAGCGTTTTGGGGCTCCACCTCGAGCCCACAGCCGGTGCGGCGCACGATTTCGGCCGATTCGCCCGCCACACCGTGGATGACCGGGATCCCCATCGCCATGCACTCAAACAGTTTTGACGGAATAACGGTGGTGAACAGCGGCGTCTTCTTCAAATGGATGATCGAGGCGTCCAGTAACGACCAATAGCGCGCGACCTCGTGTTTGGGGACCGTGTCGATGAACACCACATTGTCGAGGCCATCCGTAGCCGCCCGTTCCTTTAACGTGGCTTTCTGGGCCCCGGAGCCCAACAACAAGATCCGCGCGGTATGGTTGCCCCGCGCTTTCAACAGTGCGGCCGCGTCTAACAGGGTGTCCAGCGCATGGGCCATCCCATGGGTTCCCACATAACCAGCAATGAAGGTTCTTTCGAGATGTAGCGACTTGAGAAGCTCGGCATCTTTGGCCATCGGAGAAAACCGCGATAGATCCGCCCCGTTGGTCACAACATCAATCTTTCCGCCATCAATCCCGCGCGAAATTAAGTCGGCCTTGAAGGCGTTGGTGACGGAAATGATGCGGGCCGCACGGCGATAGAGAAAGAGTTCGAGCCGCTCTAGGGTACGCAGGGCGCGTCCATCGTTCATAGCGCCGACGACTTTGATGGATTCAGGCCAAAGATCACGCAGCTCAAACACGAAGGGCCGCCTACGCAACCGGGAGACAATGTAGCCCGCAACCACGGTAAAGAACTGAGGTGAGGTCGCCACCACGATGTCGGCGCGCCCCGTCCAGGGCGAGGCCAACGTGGCGCTCACCATGAAGCTTGCGTAGTCCAGACTGCGCTTCAAAAATCCTTGGTTCGCCGAGATGTAGGACCAGACACGCACCACCTTGATGCCCTCCATCACCTCGGTGGCATAAAGCGCGTTCTTGTACCCGGCGAACAGCCGGCCCTCAGGAAAGTTCGGCGCGCACGTCACAACCGTCACGCTATGGCCGCTGCGCACCCACTCGCGCGCATGTTCGAACGTGCGTGAGGACGGGGCGTTCACTTCCGGTGGGAAGTTGTCGGTGAGGAACAAAATGTTCATGGTAGACGACCCGGTGTTGTGGCCGCTGCAGGTGCACCATGGGCAATTTGGGTTTTCAGCGCGCCGCGGAACGCAACCACCAGACAATCCCGTTCGATGCGCCGGCCAAAACGTGGCGCCCACAGGGTGCGCTCCACCTGCGCCGGAGCGCTAACGGTGAGCTTCATCGTACGCGTCGGGGTCGTCACGGTGAATGTGCGGTCGGTGTGGCGCACACACGAAACGTCGGGGGCGAACGGAAATCGCGCCACCGCTTGCTGTGGCCCGGTCACCTCGTCGGTGATGGTGAGGTGCGTCGCATCAAGGTCCAGAGCTCGAGTGTGGGTGCTGGACGGTGACAGGTGGTGGTAGCCATTGTGGCTTGCCCGCGCGGCCGCTTTGGCGCCTGCCTCTTCGACCGCGGTGCGGATGGCAAACGCCTCCGCCCTCCGCCCGACGCGGAAGGCGGCCCAAACCTCGCTGGAATCTTGTCCGTCTACGGTCACAGTGGCGTGGGCGGCGGTACTGCGCTCGTGCGCACGTAACGTGTCGCGCTCATAGGTGGAGGTGCCGCCGTTGACGATGATCCTGTCGGCGCCGACGCTAAGCTCGAAAGACAGCGTGTCGGCATGGGCGTGGCCCGGAATGTAAGCCGGCCCCACCGGGGCTGCATCGAACAGCACGGTCGCCTCGCCCGCCTCCAGCCGAATATAGCCGGTGTCGGCAAGGTGCGTGACGCTGGCCCGTGCGGCGGGATGGGGGGCGTCGCTGCCGGCCGCCACACCGAGCCGCTCCGCGTAATCCAGAAGTGTGCGGGCCGGCGGCGCAATGCCAAACGCGCAGTCATTGAAGAAGAACGGCCCGCCGTCGGGCTGCGTCATGATTTTTAGGGCGCTAACCATCCGTTCGGCCGCGGTTTCGAGGCGCGCCACAAGACCGGTTATGTCGTCTAAAGCGCGCGGTGCGTCGAGGCGGTCGAGCGCGCGGAACGCATTGATCAGGTCCAACACGTCTTCCAGAATAATCGCGTGGTAGAGGGGCGAGCGTTCGAAATGGCCGCCATCGGGAAGGGCTTGCTCGCTGAGTTCGCGCGCCAGGATGGCAGCGCCTTGGTTGAGCCAGCGGGCCGCCTCCGCGCCCTCGAAGGCCAGTCCGCTCAGGACGAGCGCCTTGGCGTTGGCAAACAGGTGGTTGCCCAACAGGTGCCACTCCACGTGCTGCGCGAGCCAGCGGGCTTGGACAGCAAGACTTTGACGCATGGCCGCATCGAGCGCTCCGCCGCGGGCGTGGTAGCGCACCATGTTCACAATCCGCAGCGATGTGGTGTAGGGCTCCCAGCCATCGCCGTGCGAGGGTGGATTGTCGGCGATCCAGCGCGCAATCAATGCCGGGCGTAGGTCCTGCTCTGGCAACCCATGCTGCTCTGCCGACCAGGCATCCCACAGACTGCGGTCTGAGCCCTGCGGAGTGGGGCACAGGGCGTCGAGATAATGCGCGTTATAGCGCCACAACTTGGCGTGTTTGGGATCGGTCCAGTCCGCCGGCGACTGGATGGTGACCGTGCGCCCCAAGAAGGTGAATGCAAATCCGTCACGGTCCTGGTGCACCGGCACGGGGCGGGGGATGGCTGGTACCCATTCGGCCGCGACCTTCAGGGGTGGAGCGGGCGAAGGGTCAATGCGCCCGCGCCGAACACGCAGCATCAGGCGTGCCGTCCATTGACGACGTTTGAGGGGCCGCAAGGTGCGCCACAGACGTTGCGCCCGCGCCACCCGGCCCATCCCTGGCACACGTCCGGTTGTCACGCTTGTGCTGCGGCGGCAGCGGCCTCGATCGTGACCCGCGCCACCTCGAACAACTCGTCGGCCGCGATGGGCGCGCCGCGCTCGCCCCGCACTGCCGCCAGGAACGCGGCGCATGCTGCCAACTGCCCCTTGTCCTGTTTCCAGCCTTTCATGCGCACCTTCGCGCCGGCACTGCGCAGGGCGCGGAAGTTGTCGAGAACGAACACCTTGCCGCCGCAAAAGACTTCTAGCCGTTCCTTGGGGATCGCTTTATGGCCGTTTGCGAAATAGTGCACCGTGCCGGTCGAGCCGTCCGCGAACGACAGACTGATCGTGACTGTGTCGCGTGTGGCCGCGTTCAGAACAGTTACCGTGTGGCTGACAATGGGCGCGCCGGCCAGGTGGCGCAGCAAGTCAATAAAGTGGCACGCTTCGCCCAGGATGCGGCCGCCGCCCACCTGCGCATCCTGCGTCCAATGGTCGGCCGTGATCGCCCCCGCGTTCACGCTCATCACCATGGCCTTAGGGGCGGGCTGTTCGTCGAGCGCGGCCTTCAACGCTTCTGTGTAGGGGGAAAAGCGCCGGTTGAACCCCACCATCAGGACCGCTCCGGCTGCTTCCGCCGCTTGGGTCTTGATGGCCTCCAACTCGTCATGGCGAAGCGCGAGCGGCTTCTCCACGAAGACGGACTTTCCCGCGTGCAGCGCGGTGAGCACATATTCGGCGTGGCTGTCATGGCGCGTGGCAACGACCACGGTGTCGATATCAGGATGCGCGATAACTGCGTTGGCATCGGTGGTGGTCTCGCGAAAGCCGAATTTGCGCCCGATGTCGTAGCCGCTGACCCCCGCACTGGAGGCAATGGTGTGAAGTTTCGCCCCCGCCTTCTGGAACGCTGGCACGAGGACCGCACCGGCATAGTTGCCTGACCCAATGACGCCGACCACACCCTTTGCGGCCGTCCCGGATGGTTGCGCATCGGACGTCTTCGCGGTGGCGGGTAGGGCCACCGTCTGTGCGCTGCTGGTGTTGGCGCCGTTAGCGTTGCTGCTGTTGTCGTGGCTGACAGTGAGGACCACCCCAAGCGCTGACGGCTCGTCTGTGATGGTGCGGAAGGCGTCCACCGCGTCGGCGATGACAAAGCGGTGGGTGACCAAGGGATCGGTGCGGATCTGGCCAGCCGCCATCAGCGCGAGCACCGCCTCAAAATTGCGCTGTTCCGTCCAGCGAACGAAGCCGATCGGATAGTCGAGGCCCTTGCCCTCATAGGCCGGGTCGTAGCGCCCCGGGCCGTAGGAGCACGAGACCTGGAAGCTCAACTCCTTCTCGTAGAAATCAGCGCGCGACAGCTCCATGCCGGTGACACCCACCATGACGATGCGTCCGCGTTTGCGGCACATGTCGGCCGCCTGGTGGATGGGCGCGCTGCTTTTGGTGGAGGCTGCGATGATGACGCCGTCGATGCCGTGTCCGCCGGAGACACGCAGCGCCGTGGCGGCGGGATCTTGCGTACCAAGGTTGACCGCCGTTGCGCCGAAGCTCTTGGCCAGCGCAAGGCGCGACGGGTCGAAATCGAGCGCCAAGACCTTGCACCCGTTGGCCCGCAGGATCTGCACGGCGAGCAGCCCGATCAGCCCCAGCCCGCTGACGGCGAAGGTTTCGCCGAGCGTCGGTTGAGCCAACCGCACGCTTTGCAGCGCGACTGCGCCCAGCACCGTGAATGCGGCCGCCTCGTCCGGCACCGCATCGGGGACTTTCGCCACAAGGTTTTCCGACACAGCGACGAACTCGGCATGTTTGCCGTTCGACGCCACGCGGTCGCCCACGGCAAAGCCCGAGACCTTCGGTCCCACTGCCACCACTTCGCCAACATTACAGTAACCAAGCGCCAACGGCTGACCGAGCTTGGTGGTTACCGCTTCGTACGTGGCAACCACCCCGTCGGTTCGCGCTTTGTCGAGCACCATCTTCACTTTGTCGGGCTGTTGGCGTGCTTTGCCGATGAGGCTTGATTGGCCAAACTCCACCACGGCGCGCTCGGTGCCGGCAGAAATGACCGTGTGCCGTGTGGCAATCAGAACGGCGCCAGCGCCGCAATGGGGGCGAGGCACGTCAGCGAGCTGGGTCTCGCCGGTGGCAAGGTTTTGGAGGACTTGCTTCATGTCTTCATCCTGCCCCGGGTCGGGCGTTGCTAAAGTCGTGTGATGTGCCCGTTTGCGGCGGCGAACCGGTGCCGGGCCATGGGCCTTATCGGATTGAACCCCCGATGGGATTGAACCTAAGCGTCAGAGGCGCGGCGTAGCTCTGCAATCAGCACGACGCGCAACGCAGCCAGCTTTTCTGTCGCGTTGACTGTTCGCTCATAAAGGAAGCCTGCCAGATACGTGGGCACGGTCATGCGCAGATATTCGGGCCGTCCCTCCAGCCGCTCGATGCGCTCAGGCACCAGACCAGCCGCCCGCGCCGCCACCTCCGCGTCGTTTTTGGAGTTGGCGCGGTAGAATGTGGGAAACGTATCGTCGCGTTCCCGGCCGCGCATTTTGTTGAA
>CAKZYH010000205.1 GCA_937884725.1 uncultured Paracoccaceae bacterium | reverse complement strand
CGCGCGTTTCGTGCTGTCTTAAATCAGGTCGTAGCCGTTGCGGCGCAGGAAGCGGCGAAAGCGCACCTCGTCCGTGCGGTCAAATTCGTTCTGCGCTTCGCGCTCGGCTTCAAGGATCGGGATGGCCTCGCGCTCGATTTTGGCCATCAGCTCCTCACAGTTGGGCGCTGAACTTGTGCGGTAAAGATCGCGAAGGCGGCCCGCATACTCCTGACTGATGCGGATGTGACCCGACTCGTGAATGATCGCATACTCTGACAAGAGCTCCCACTGGCGGCGGACCTCCGCGCTGGCGCGGCGCATGTCCCGCTCCCGCCACTCAGGCAGCGTCACTTCGGAGCGCACCAAAACGTTGCCGTTGCGGTTGAACCGGCAGCGGGTGCCGCGTTGCTCCGGCTCGAAATTATGGAAAAAGTTGTACTCCACAGCGGCAAACGCGCGCCCTTCGAGCCCGGGCACCACAGGCCCGTGGCGCCTCGCCTGCGCGTTGAGAGCGGCAATCGACGTGCCGCCCACCTGGTAGGTTTTGACCGACACCTCCACCGGCGTCGACGACACGCAAGCGCCAAGCGCCAGCGCGAGCGCAAACACCAGGAGGCGGCCCATCATCTGGAAAGTCCCCCGGCAAGGGACGGACGGTCGAGCGGCGCAAAGCCGTAGTGACGCAGCCACCGCACATCGCCGTCAAAGAAGGCCCGCAGGTCCGGCATGCCGTATTTCAGCATGGCAATCCGGTCGATCCCCATGCCCCAGGCGAAGCCTTGGTAGACGTCAGGATCGAGCCCGCAATTGCGCAGAACGTTCGGGTGCACCATCCCCGAGCCGAGGATTTCCAGCCAGTCGTCCCCTTCGCCGAGCACCACGCCGTCGGGCGTGCGCCGGCAGCGAATGTCGACCTCGTAGGACGGTTCGGTGAACGGGAAGAAGGACGCGCGGAAGCGCATTGAGGCGTCGTCCACCTCAAAGAAGGCCTTGCAGAACTCGCGCAGCACCCATTTCAGGTGGCCCACGTGGCTCTCTGTGTCGATCACGAGCCCTTCCACCTGGTGGAACATGGGCGTGTGGGTCTGATCGCTGTCGCAACGATAGGTGCGGCCGGGCGCGACAATGCGGATCGGCGGCTTTTGGCTCAGCATTGTGCGGATTTGCACAGGGCTCGTGTGCGTGCGCAGGACGCGCCGCGTGCCGTCCGCCCGCTCCGGCAGAAAGAATGTGTCGTGCTCATCCCGCGCCGGATGGCCTTCCGGGAAGTTCAGCTTGGTGAAGTTGAGGTCGTCGGTCTCAATGTCCGGCCCCTCGGCGATGGAGAAGCCAAGGTCGGTGTAGATGGCGATGATCTCGTCCATCACCTGGCTGATCGGGTGGATACGGCCCGCAGTCAGCGCCGCGGCAGGGGGATCCAGCGTCACGTCCAGCGTTTCGGCGGTGAGTTGGCGCTCGAGCGCTTCGGCCGCCAGCGCCTTGCGCCGCAGCGCCACCGCCTCGGTCACCCGGTTCTTCACGCCATTCAGCGCCGGTCCCATGACCTGCCGTTCGTCCGGCGTCATCTTGCCGAGCGTTTTCATCCGCTCCGACACGGTGCCCTTTTTGCCAATCGCGGCGACGCGAACAGCATCAAGCGCGGCTTCGTCGGCTGCGTTGGCAACGGCGTGTTCAATCTCGCTCACCATGGCGGCGAGATCGTCGGGGAGGGTCGGGGTGCGCTGGTCCATGGTTTTAGTCCTATGGCCTTCCTTATACGTAGCAAAGGTTCCGCTGGACCAAAGTCTCGTGAGCGCGACACCGCGCCCATTCGCGCACGCGGCGGTTGGGGCGTGGCGCAGAAGCCGCACGCCCATCGCCGGGCCGCGCGATCACACTACCTGTGCGCCCCTGAACGAGGGCAAGGGCATGGCTTTTTCCAACGCTTTGGTGGTGGGCTCCAGCGGTGGCATCGGCAGCGCTGTGGTGGCTGAGCTGCAGCGGCGCGGCGTTGCGGTCACCGGTCTGTCGCGGTCCGGGCATGGCCTCGACGTGACGGACGAGGCATCGGTCGCGCGGCTTGTTGGCGGCCTCACCGGACCGTTCGATCTCGTCTTCGTGGCGTCCGGCGCGCTGAAAATCGGCGGCGATGAGCCGGAAAAGACCATCAAGGCCCTCGATCCCGCGGCGATGGCCCGGCAGTTCGCCGTCAACGCCATCGGGCCGGCAACTGTCCTGAAACACACGATCCCGCTTTTGCCGCGCAATGCGCCCGCCCACGTGGCGGTGTTGACGGCGCGAGTTGGATCCATCGGCGATAACGGGCTTGGCGGGTGGTACAGCTACCGGGCGGCCAAGGCGGCAGCGAACCAAATTGTGCACACCGCCGCTGTGGAGCTTGGCCGCACGCACAAACAGGCCGTGTGCGTTGCGATGCACCCTGGCACGGTCGCCACGGCCTTCACGCGCGATTATCTTGGCCGCCACCCTGCAGTGGCGCCTGAGGAGGCGGCCGACAATCTTCTTAATGTCCTCGCGTCGCTCGACCCGTCCCATAGCGGGCGCTTCTTCGACTACGCGGGCAAACCGGTTCCCTGGTAGGGCACCGGCGGATCTTAAGAGCGAGCACGTTTTCATCCGATCTGAGTGACTCACTCAAATCGGATCGTGCTCTACTGTACCCAGTACTCGTTGATCATCTGCGCGATGACCATCACGACGCACAAAATCAAAATGATGTGCCAGCTCTGCACAGCCCGCTCCCTCAGCCCCACCCGAAAGGTGGGACGGCGGAGCGGGAAATGCCAGATGGTTGCTTATGCGGGCGTGCCGCGCAGGTTTGCAGGCAGTGCGGCCCGCGCCTGCTCCACGATGGCCGCGAACGCTGCCGGCTCGTGAATGGCAAGGTCGGCCAAAACCTTACGGTCCACCTCGATGCCGGCTTTGTTCATCCCGTCGATCAGGCGGGCGTAGGTGATGCCCATTGGACGAACCGCAGCATTGATCCGCTGGATCCACAGGGCGCGGAAATCGCGCTTGCGGACCTTGCGGTCGCGGTAAGCGTACTGGTTGGCTTTCTCCACGGCCTGCTTGGCAACGCGGATCGTGTTCTTGCGGCGGCCATAATAGCCCTTGGCCTGCTTCAGAACTTTCTTGTGCTTGGCGTGAGCCGTCACGCCCCGTTTAACGCGCGCCATGGGTTAGCCTCCGTACGGCATGAAGGATTTGACGATCCGGGCATCCGGCTCAGACAGCGTGGTGGTGCCGCGCTGCTTGCGGATGAACTTGTTGGACCGTTTGATCATGCCGTGCCGTTTGCCCGCCTGGGCGGCCTTCACGTGGCCTTTCGCCGTGATCTTAAAGCGCTTTTTGGCGCCCGACTTGGTCTTCATCTTGGGCATTTT
>CAKZYH010000204.1 GCA_937884725.1 uncultured Paracoccaceae bacterium | reverse complement strand
TCCAGCTCCGGTGACCCGGTCACCTAGGTCATGCCCTCCTAGGTCACGCCCTCATAACTGGCGTGCTCTGCGCGAGGCGGCGCCGTGCGCTGGTAAGGCGCGGAACGGCAGGAAACCCGGCAGGTTTTCAACGTTTCGCTACGCAGCCAGCGTGCGGCGCCGCCTCGCCCACGATCCAGCTGCTCGCGGCATCCGCCATCACAATTTTGCCCGTCGCCGCCTCACCGGTCAGCGTGATCTTCGCGATGCCTGGATGCGCGGTCAGCATTTGGCCAACCCGCGCATCGCCTTGAACAACGTTAAAGACGCCGCCCGGCATGCCGGCTTCGGCAAAAATTTCGGCGAGCTCCGTGGCCCCAGCGGCGTCAGCTGAGCCGGCTTGAGCACCATTGTGTTGCCGCAGGCGAGCCCGGGGCCAGACTTCCACATAGCAATCTGGATGGGATAGTTCCACGCGCCGATGGCCCCGACGACGCCGAGCGGCTCACGGCGCAGCATGGCAAAGGCGTGGGGCGGCAAGTCCACATGATCGCCGTGCAGCGCTTGGGCCACATTGGCGTAATACTCCAGCACCTCAGCGCCGGTGATGATGTCGACCGTGCTGGTTTCCTGGATGGGTTTGCCCGTTTCGAGCGTTTCAAGGGCGGCAAGCTCGTCGTTGCGTGCCCGCACAAGGGCCGCCGCGCGGCGCAAAATGTCCCCCCGCTCCACCGCGGGCATGCGCGACCAGATGGGATAGGCCGCGCGGGCGGCGGCCACGGCGGCATCCACATCGGTTTGGCTCGCCTGATCCACCTCAGCCACCACGCGGTTGTGGCCCGGGTGGATGGTCTCAAACACCTCGCCTGATGTTCCCGGGACGGACCGCCCCCCAATAAACAGCTGGCGGCGGGGGAGGACCGTGTCGGCGGTGTATTTTGCCGGCATTTGGACCGAGGTGGGGGGCGGTGTAGCTGTCATGACAAAGACCTCAGTGGCGCTGGACTTTGGCTGTCAGCGGGCGCCGAACGCCATGGCATGGGCGTGGCCGGGAACGCCAGCGCGCGCCATGGCAAGGCGCAAGCGGCTGTGGAGCTGGTCCCGGTCCATGGTGCAAATGCGCATGTGCCGCCGACCGCTGCCGCCGGTAAACGCCTACTGCCCATGGAGCGCCCGCTGGTTGTCGAACAGGAACGCTTCGCCTGATTTTAGGTGGTGGGTGAACTTGAAGTCTTCCCCGCACATAAGCTGCGCAAAGCGGCGGTACGCCCGGTAGTAGGCGGGCATCATATCCGGATCCATGTCGAACGGCGCCGTGGAGCGTTCGTGGAACCGCACGCCGCAAATCTCCCCCTCACGGTCCAGCGAGATCACCAGGGCGTGGGTGAGAAGGTGCACGTCCTCGCCCTGGGGCACCGCATCATGGCGATGGCGCACAAAGGGGAGGTGGATGGTGAATAAGAGGCGGAAGGCTTCGGGGGGTCTTCGTTGCGCAGCGCCGCGGCGGCGGCAAAGCCATCCACAATTTGTGAGCGGCCGCCGGTCTCGTCCGCCTCGATGCAGTGGAGCACCGAAATGCCCGGCGGGTTATGGCGATAGGGATCGTCCGTGTGGGGGTGTAGCGCTTTGGTGCTTTGGGACATTTCCCAAACCCTTGGTTCGCTCACGATGTCGAGCACGCGGCCAAAGTCGGTTTCGCGAACATAGCCCACCATGGCGGCGACGTTTTCGGTACCTTCAGGTGTGGCCGGCACACCTTGGAGGAGCACAAAGCCGCTGTCAGCGACGGCGCTCAGCATGGCAAGGCGGCCTTTGTTGTCGCCCTGAATGGCGTTGAACTGGAAGATGGGTGGCGCGCTCGCAATGTCTTCGCGCGTCCAGATAGTGGGCCGGATGGTACGGGTGAGGCGGTCGGCAGTTTCGTGGCAGTGGGCGCGCAGCAAAGCGCCGTCAAAGCTCGCCACTCCGTCGGCCCAGGTAATCTCAAGGCCACCATCAGCAACCGCCACGGCGGTGGAAGGCGCATCTTCGAAGTCGTCGGCAAAAATGCTCTAGCTTCGAATGGCGGTGTATTTGTGTCTATCGGCCGGCCGGTTGTCGCGCAGCCACGCGTGGGCATACCGGGCGACGGTGCTGTCGGCGAAGGTTACGCTGACGTGGTCCGCACTGATTTGCGGTGCCGATCTCCCATGGTTCGGTGGTGCTGCGTTCGGCGGCGGCAATCGACGTGGCGCGGACCCCATCATGAATCTTTGACCGGTTATGATTGGGAGTGTGGCCGGTGGGCGGAGTGTGCGGCAAACAATGAATTCTTCGCCGATGATGATGGTTTTGTTTGCCGGCCATCGCAGCCGTCATGAATGACGGCATGACTTCATGACGAGGGGGCTCCCTCCGCTGGCGTGGCTACGCAGCTTTGAAGCCGCGGCGCGCCACGCAGGTTTTACCAACGCGGCAGACGAGCTTGGGATGACACCGGCCGCGGTGGGTCAACATGTTCGCCAACGCTGCACGGGCGCCCTCAAATGGCGCCCGGCTGGTGTCCGAACGACTTTGGGCCGCTTGCCAGAGCGGCTCCACACGGGCTGGATGATAACTCAGCCCACGTGATTGAACTAACGGCCGGGGACGGTATTCTGTACGCGTCAATCGCCGGGTTCACGGCGGACAAAATCTATTGGATACATCATGACACTCATCGATTTTTCTGTTTATGAGCAGAAATTGAAGTGGCTTGCGTTCGGGTTTGGCGTGGGTAGTACAGTATCTGTCGTGCAAGGCTGGCATTTGATGGCTATGCTCTTCAGTCTGCCGTTCTGCATAATCTGGATGTATTGCGCTTGGCTGCATCGGGAACGGCAGCTGAAATACATTAATATGATCTTTTCGACTCTCTATATTTACGGCATCGCGCGCTATGCGCTGATAGTCTGACGAGGAGAACACTCCTTCAAGTGGAGTTGGGCTAGGGCCACGTCGGCGGCTTCCAACGCACCCTCCAGGTAACCGCCAAAGCTGCGTGCCACTTCGGTGCCGGCGAAAATCAGCCGTCCATCCCACAGCCCCTCCATGGGGGACGGGAGACCATAGGCCGGGTGGCTATACTGGGGCGCTGTGTCCGCGGCAGTGGCGGTGAGCGGATCTAAGGCCCAGTCCTTGAGGAACAGGGCTCGGTGCTCGGCGGCCTGTGGGCCAAAGAGCCGAACAAGCTGGTCATGGACCGCGCGTTTCAGGCGCTCGTCATCCGTGCGGGACGCTGGCGGCACGCCGATGAAGCCGAAGAGCGCGTAGGGGCCGGCTGTCGCGGGGGACGCATCGTGGATTTCAACCATGGGACCGCGGCGGCTCATGGCGTCGCCAGACAGTCCGGCCTCACGCCAAAAAGGGGTGTCGTAGACTGCGATGGCCTTTGCTTGGCCGGCCATCCAGGTGGGCACGTGGGCCATGGCCCCCATCGCCTCGGCGGGCAGCGCTGGGGTGAACTGCAGCCCGGCAGCAATGCGAGGCGGCATGGCGAGCACGATGCGGTCCGCCTCGATGGTGGTGCCGTGTTCAAACGTAGCGAGGCACAACCCGCCACTGCGCTCAACGCTTACGACCTTCGCGCCAAGGCTTCGACGCGCCTCTGGCACGCGGGCAGCCAAGGCATCGACAAGTCCCTTCAGCCCACCCTCGAGCCGCCAAGATCCTTCCATGGACGCAAAGCCGTAGCCACGCTGTACACGGCCGCTTTCATCCTCAAAGGTCAAATCACCGGCGGCGTATTGGTCGAATTTTCTAAGCTCCAGGCGCTCAATGAGCGAGGCAATGCGGGGCTGACCGGGCCAGAACCAGGCAGGCCCCATGTCGAAGTAAGCTTTGCCCACAGTCTCGGTCATGATCCGGCCGCCAAAGCGCTCGCGCGCTTCGATGAGGTGATAGTCGCGCCCCGCAGCCTCCAAACGTTCAGCGAGATAAAGGCCGGAAAGACCGCCGCCGATGATCAGTGTCTTCATGGTTCAGAAGCCTTCTGAGGCTGGACGCAGATCAAGTTCTTGGGCCCATGTGGATTTCGGCTGATGGGCGAGCTGCCAGTAGGCTTCGGCGATGTCCTCAGGCCGCATCATTTTGGCGGGGTCGAGGCTGTGCAGCGCCCGCGAACGCGCCGTGTCGATGATGCCGTCAAGGATGACATGGCTGACATGGACGCCGGCGTGCTGAAACTCCCGGGCCAGGGATTGGGTCAGACCACGAAGGGCGAACTTGGCGCTGGCGAAGGCCGAAAATCGCGCGCCACCGAGCAGCGATGCCGTCGCGCCCGATACGATGAACGCACCTCCGCCCGCGCGGACCATGGGCTGCATGGTGGCCTGGGCAAGCAGGATCGCCGATTGCACCATGGATACCCAGGTGCGCTGATAATCGCTCAGGTGGCTGTCAACGAACGGACGGATGACCAACTCTGCCGCGTTGTGGATCACCACACTGGGCGCGCCGTGTTCGGCGATAATGGCGGCGATCGTCTCAGGCATTGCTGCGTCATCGGCGAGATCGAGCGCGTGGAAGGCACCTGAAACGGCCTCCGGCTTGCTGCGGCCGAGGCCAACGGCGGTGAAGCCGCCAGATTGAAACCGCGCGAGCAGCGCCTGACCCAATCCCGCACCGGCACCGGCGACAATCACCAAAGGTGTTTTGCCAGCCATCAGACGATCGGCGCGTGGGCGTGGACCAGGTGACCGGTCTTGACCCAAACCTTTGCGCCCTCTTCACCAGCTTTGGCGACAAGTCTTTGTCCCTGCGGCAGGCGCAACCAGCTGCCCTTGGTCAGGACGTCATCGGCTTCGGTAAGGCTGCCGGACAGAACCAAAAGTTCGCTCCCGCCTTCGTCATCAATTTGAAGCATGGCGCCAGGGTCGACGTGACTGTAGGTCACCGTCTCGCGGCCATCTTTGTGGAGGTGCGCGGTCGCAACGCCATTCACGGGAGCGGCAAGCTCGTCAGCCATGGTTTTGCGGAATTGGGTCCGGTCATCCATGTCGAATTGCCAGAGTTTGACAAAGATCGTGCAGCCGTCGTCGGACCCCGGCGTGTGGGCTGATGTGGGTGGGTTGCGCACATAAGTGCCGGCCGGAAAGTCGCCGTGTTCGTCCTGAAAAACGCCCTCCAGGACGATGAATTCCTCGCCGCCGGTGTGGGTGTGTTCCGAAAAATGGCTACCCTTGGCATAGCGGACGATGGTGGTCGCTCGTGCCACTTCACCGCCGATCCGATCCAGCATACGCCGGTCCACACCGGCCATCGGCGATGCGGTCCACTCAAGTTCATTGGAGTGGATCAAAACGCGGGCATCAAAATCTGCATTCAGTTCCATCGTGCATCCTACCTTGCCCGGCTGTGGAGCCGTTGCCGACGCTATGTGTCCGGGACAAGCCACCAGCAGCCCGCACCGCGAAGCTACCTATCACTAGATAGGTACGCCTGGAACTCGAGGGTAGAGGTCGCGGTAAAACTTGTTCCGAAATTCCGAGCGACAGCCGCTCATATCTCACTCATCAACGGTCTGATGAAAACGGCTCTGAACGGTGCTGCCAGACGAATTCGGACCGGTTCCAGCTTGGCACAAGCAAACCGGTTATGCCGCGCTCGCGGAGAAACCCTCCAGGATTCCTGGGCAAAAGGGGAAACCGGACAAACATCATGACGACCAAGCGGATGACGTCGGGCAATGTTTTTAAAACAGCAAAGGGATTGCGCCTGCTCATGCTCAGACGCTCCGGGCCGGCCTGTCCCCTTCAAGCGGCAATCCCTCTGACAGGACCCGCATAGGCCGACCGCGCGAAAACACTGCGATAAAGCGAGAAAGAACGAGTTCACGGACAGAGACACGGGTAGCTGGCGGAGAGAGAGGGATTCGAACCCTCGAGACGGTTTCCCGCCTACACACTTTCCAGGCGTGCGCCTTCGACCACTCGGCCACCTCTCCGCGCGCGAGAACGCTCTAGGCTGTCCCCGCGAGACGCATTACCTAGGGCGGATGGGGCAGTAACCGCAAGCGCTGGAGTATGAATGATCGGTTTGCGCAAAATGCTCGCATGGCCGTTCCGCGCCATCGCCTACGTCGCCGTGATCGGTGCCATTTTCACCGGCTTTTGGGACCTTTATCAGACGGCAAAAACCAACGTCGTCCAGCTGACGCCTCTCGGACAGATTTGGAACGAGCTCTCCCCCGGTACGCTCAACCTCACCCAAGCCGCAATCCAACGACATCTGCACCCCGCGGTGTGGGAGCATGGCCTATTCTACTTCCTGCTGCTGCCGTCCTTCCTCGCGCTCTTCATCCTCGCCGGAGTGGTGCTTTTCATCGGCCAGCTTATCTATAGGCCACGATAGGGAGG
>CAKZYH010000203.1 GCA_937884725.1 uncultured Paracoccaceae bacterium | reverse complement strand
GTCAGCTTTTGAGGTGTGCCGATGGTTCTGAGCGGGCCACAGGTTCGCCATGGTTTTGTGCCAGATATTGCGGTGCTGTGATCGAAGACAGCGCCCGGCGATGGACATGTGTCGGCGCAGCAATGGTGTGAGGCGAGGCGGCCTGACGATGGTTGGCTTTCGCTGACCTATCGTCTTTGAGCCAGGAGCTGCCCATGCGCCGCCTTGCCTTTGTTCTTCTCGTTCTTCTTCTGCCGAGTTCAGCTGTCGCGGATATTGTTCGTGGCTGCAGTGGTCGGATATTCGTCGGCGACTTGCCGGACGGATCGTCAAGCAGGACGGTCAACGTCTTGGATCTGGATGCTTCGGGCAGGTGTTCGGGCGTCACCACGGCCAACAATTGTCGCGTTTTGGCCCGATTGGCCCTTCTGGAGTGCTATGATGCACTTTGGGCCGAAAGGAATACTCACCAGATTCCGGCAGCCTGCAGGGTCAATGACGGCGACAGCAATTGGGTGAATTGGACCCGTTTCTTTGGGATCTACCTCAGTCTGCCCGGCGGACAGAATTCATGGATTGACCGGGTGCGACACGAAGCCTGCTGCAACCCAAGCCAATATGGCAACGCGGTCACGGTTTATGTTGGTTGGAGCGTGCATGGCGACACCGGCTGCGGCGGCAACACGTCAGTCGGTGGTGGCACCTTCGGCGGTCCAATCGAGCCGTCGTACACGATCAACTGTAACCGCCAACAACTGCGCGGTATTTGCGGGGTGGTGCCGCAGCGGACCAGTCCCTGATCTGACAGGCGCCGGCGGGGTTCAACACTGGGCTCTGGCCAGTCAGGCGTATCCACCAACTGCTGGCTTGTGTCCGGCAAACGCTCAGTTCACGATCCGAGGCCGCGCCCATTTTGGTCGACGGTGTTTGGGAGCTGTTTGGGTGGTCATGAAGCTTTGCACGGTGGCAGCTGTCCTTGGGGTGAGCGCATTTGTGGCGCTTGGCCCCGCGGTTGCGGAAGATTGGTCCGGCTTTTATGTCGGGGTGGACGTTAAAGACGGGTCCTTGGAGCGCGTGTCCGTTGCGCCGCGGGGGGATGGGACCTTCAGCTACACGGTTTCGTCGTCCAAGTTCGATCCTTGTGAGACAGCTCATCCCGAGGCTGTGCTGACTGCCATAGGTACACCGGCGCGTGGTCGACTGGTTGTCGGGCAAAGCGTTGTTTGGTGTGGCAGCCGCGGCGGCGAAGCGCTGCCGCTGGGCGACATTGAGCTTAACCTCGATCCCGCGCTTGGCATTGTGTCGTAAGCGGCGCGGTCGGAGGGGCGCCGTGTGTCCTTCACGCGGATCAGCGTTGGGCCGAGCCCCACCGACCCATGGGCTGGTTTTTACATAGGCGTTGATCCCGCCGACGGGTCCGTCGACCGCACTGCGATCATTCCGAACGGGGATGGGACTTACGCGATTGCGGTGAAGTCGACGAAGTTTTCGCAGTGTACCGAGGCGGACCCCGCGGCTGTTCAGACGGCCACGGGTGTTGTGACCGACGGCAAGTTGGTGCGCACCAAAACGTCGCGTCGGTGCGATGGCACCGGGGAGCCGGTGGCCGTTGAAGATGTGGCGTATGAGCGGGATCCGCAGACGGGGATACTGTCGTATCCAGCGCCGTCTGATGGGCGCAGGCTGGTGGCGCATCGCATCAACAAGTAGCGAGGGGCTGATGCTGGGTCGTGATGGAAACACTCCGATCCCTTCATCGATTGACAATGCGGCCGTGACGGACGTGATCGCCTGATGCTGAAAACAAAACCGCTATGTGCCGCGCTGTGTGCGCTTCTGAGCCTGACCTTTGGGCTGTCGCAGTTTTTGGTGCCGAATTTTCGGGGTTATGATCCCAGCCAGTTTCCCGTTCCGCAGGCGGACCCTTTGGTTGTTCCGGAGGGGTACGCGTTTGCGATCTGGGGGCCGATTTACCTCTGGCTGGTGGTGGGGATGGCTTGGGCGCTGCTCAGGCGGTCGGACGATGCGCAGTGGCACGCAATGCGAATGCCTTTGATTGTGTCTCTGGCGGTCGGGACGCTCTGGCTGCCGGTTGCATCTGTGAGCCCGGTGTGGGCGACCGTTTTGATCGGCCTGATGTTTGTCTCGACGCTCGCTGCCTTGTTTCGGGCACCGGTGGGCGATGCCTGGTTCGGTGCGTTGCCAGTGGGGCTTTATGCGGGGTGGCTGTCTGCTGCGACGAGCGTGTCGGTGGCACTCCTTGCCAGTGGATATGGCGTTTTGAGCGATGTGACGGCTGCGTTGGTGTTCACCGCGTGTGCGGCGGTTGTCGGGTTCGTCGTTCAATGGCGTCTGGGGCGGGCGCCGACCTACGGGTTCGGCGTGATTTGGGCTCTGGTTGCCATTGCGATCGGGGCATCCGGGCGGTCGGACATCCTCAGCGCGATTGCCATTGTGGGCGCTGGGCTTGTTGCGGTTCCGACGTTCAACGCCGTGAGGTCCGCTTTGGTGCGCGCTGGGTAGATCCGACGGGGATTTGCGGTGCGGATTTGAATCGCGAGATATGCCCTTATTACATAAACTGACATTCTGTCGGTCAGGTATACAAAAAGTATGTTGAACTAATTTTGCTAGAGGCACGTTAACATTCCAACGCACTCATGAAGAGTTCTAGCAAATAGCTTCGACGATCTGATGCCATTATGACGATGGACTTTTGCGCCGAATGACAGTCGGTGGCAGTCGGGCATGAAAGCCGGTGTTTCTGTATTCACGCAGATGACACGGCGTTTTAGCTGGGAGCAATACTGCTCCTCCCTGTGTCAATGTCTGAGCTTAATGGAAAGCTCATGAACGCAAGGTCTATATCTGATGTTTAACTCTGTTGGCGCAATGAGTGCCCTCTCCGCTCTCCAAAACCTCAACGCGAGCATTGCTGAAACCACCAATCGTATTGCCACCACCAACCGCGTGAACACTGCCGCTGATGCGCCGGCGTTTTGGGGGGCCATTTCCTCGGCCCGTGGTGATGTCAACACGCTGCGGACGGTCGAAACCTCGCTCGGCGCTGGTAAAGGTCTTTTGGATGTTACCACGTCGGCGATGTCTTCGATCCGCGAAGGTTTGGAGGACATGCGTGAGCTGCTGACATCCGCGCTTCCGGGCGGAGCAGATCGCGCAACCCTTCAAAACGGTATTGCGGCCATTCAGGCCAGCCTTACCGACTCGGTGAACAGCGCTCAGTTCAACGGCACCAACCTTCTGACGGGTGCTGGCGGACTGACGACTTTCGAGATTGTTTCGGGCTTCAGCAACAGCGCGGTCCAAACGCTCGATATTACGGTCGCCGATGTTCGCGGTACCGGTGCAACGACCGCGTTCCTCGGTGCTGAAGAAGCCGCGGCGATTGATGGTAACACCGACAGCACGGTGCTGGACTTCACCATCGGCACGATCACTGACGCGAACGCGTCGGTGGAGATCGGCCGGGCCCTTGGTCTGGTGGACACGGCGTTGGATAGCATGGAGGGGGCTGAACTCACGGTTGGCGTCATCGGGAACCTGGTTGAATCTCAGCAGAGGTTCAACTCGTCCATGATCGCAGCAAAGGAGTCCGCTATTTCTTCATTGGTGTCTGCAAATGTCGAAGAAGAGGCGAGCAAGCTCACCTCGCTTCAAACGCAGCAACAGCTTGCCATCCAGGCGCTGTCCATCGCGAACAGCAGCGTTTCGTCGGTGCTTGGATTGTTCCGTTAAAACTAAGGCTGCCCGGCATCTTTGGATGCCGGGCAGTTTTCTTTTGAAGCCGATGCGTTGGTTTTCGCGTCGTTGTGCTTTCTGGTGTCGCGTCGCGTGTTTTGACCGCGGTTAGGCGAAGTTGTCGATGTCGAAAATCTGGTAGCTTTGGCCGTCGACGATCAGGTTGATGACCTCCACGTCGGTGAGCGTCAGGCCAAAATCGTCCAGCGTGGCGGTGCCTGTGTCGCGCATTTCTTGCATGTCTTCCATAAACTCAAGCAGGTCGAGGTCGGCAAGCTCTTCGGCTGTGATGTTGACGGTGTCCCTGCCGTCGCCGCCGTCGAAGGCGATGGCGTCGGCGCCCTCGCGCACATCGATGAAGAGGGCATCGTCGCCGGTGCCGGCAAAGATGTGACCCACTGCGCCGTCGGTGGTGATGGTATCGTCGCCTGCGCCAAGATTAACTTGGCCTGCGCCCGCGTCGCCGAGGATGACTGTGTCGTCGCCGTCGCCAGCGAACAGGGTGTTGATGAAGCCGGCGTCGCTGCCAAACAGCGTGTTGTCCTTGCCGTTCAGCGTAAGCGTGTCGATGGATGCGCCATCAATGACCGTCACGTTGTTGATGGGGCCGGCAGCGGTGAAGGTTTGGACATCGGTGTCGATGGTGAGGTCGATGCCATGGCTTGTATCGACGCCGGAGTTTTGCCCGAAGTCCGGGTGGTCCCGGTTCGATGAGATGTCGCCGGTATCGGTCCCGGTGTCATTGTTGGTCGCGCCGCCGTTTGGGTCCGGCAGGTTGTTGATGATGTCGTCCATAATGTCGTGAAAGTCGGGCAGGAATGGCATGGGTCTGTCTCAGGGCTCTGCGGTGCGTGTCCAACGCCCTCGATATGCGCTAGTGCCGAGCGCCCCGCTGTGACGCGGGCCACACTTATGACGGTATGGGTGAGTTGCCGGGGTTAGCTTCGGTTTGCGTGGGTGAGGCGCTTGCCGGGGCTTCGGCGTGACACACTGTGGAATCACGAGATGGGAAGCGTCGTGGTGAGGCGAGCGCGTTTCCTGGCAGACCATGAAAGCGGCGCTCCAGCGGGGCGGCCAGGAGTTGTGACTGATGGCCGATTTTGATCCGCGTTATGGCGAGGCTGTTCCGGTGGCGGACGGCATTTTGCGCGTGACGGCATCCAACACTGGGCCGTTCACCGGAGCTGGGACAAACAGCTATTTGATTGGCGACAGGACGCTGATCTTGGTCGATCCGGGGCCGGACGATGATGCGCATTTGGCGGCGCTGGAGCGCGCGGTGGCGGGCCGTACCGTGAGCCACATTGTGCTGACGCACACCCACCGGGACCATGTGGATGGGCTGGCGAAGGCGCTTGCGATGACGGGGGCTGAGACCGTTGGGGAGGGTGCTTACCGCGAGGCGCGGCCGCTCCATGAGGGGGAAGAGAACCCGTTTCGGTATGCCTCGGACACTGAGTTTGTGCCTCAGATCGTGGTGTCCCACGGCGATGTGGTGGACAATGGCGATGCGGCTCTGACGGTGATTGCGACGCCGGGGCATGCGGCGAACCACATCGCGTTGGCGACCGGGGATGTGTGCTTGTCGGGCGACCATGTGATGGGCTGGTCGACGACGGTGATTGCGCCGCCGGATGGGGCGATGGCGCCTTATCTAAACTCGCTCGATGTGCTGCTCGAACGGGACGACGCCTTGTATTTGCCGGGTCATGGCGGCGAGATTGTTGAGCCGCGCAAGGCTGTGTCGGCGATGAAGTCGCATCGGCTGATGCGCGAAGGGGCGGTGCTCGACCGGCTGGTGAAGGGCGATCGGCACGTCAGCGAGATTGTGAGCGCGCTTTACGTCGGCATCGATCCGCGGCTTGCGGGGGCGGCGGGACTTTCCGTGCTGGCGCACCTTGAGAAGCTTGCGGAGGATGGCAAGGCGGTGGCGGATGTGTCGACGGGGTTTGGGCGCGATGCGCTGTGGCGGGCGGCCTGACGAACCTAGCGTAGGTTCTCGCCGCGCAGGGTGAGCGACAGGGCAAGGCAGGCGACGATGCCGAAGGTGAGGAGCCCGAGGAGCGGCCAGACCGTGCCTTGCTGCCAGCCGGTGTCGATGATCCAGCCGGCGGCCACCCCGGTGAGCGCGCCGCTGCCGAACTGGAACATGCCAGCAAGGCCGGATGCGGTGCCGGCAAGGTGCGGGCGGAGCGAGACGCACGCAGCGATGAGGTTGGGCAGCGCAAAGCCGTTGCCGACGCCAACAATCAGCATCGGGCCAAAGAGGGCGAGGGGATGCGCCCAGCCGACGACGCTGGTGAGAATGATAGAGAACGAGACGCCGCACAGGCAAATGACGTTGCCGATCTTGATCATCGGCACGATGCCGATGCGCGGGCCATACCGCGCCACGATAAAGTTGCCGAACACGTAGCCGGCAACGATCACGACGAAGTAGAGGCCGTATTCCGCGGCGCCGAGGTTGTAGACGTCGACGGCGACAAACGACCCGGCGGCTAGGATTGAGAAGAAAGCCATGCACAGGAGCCCGAGTGTTCCTGCGAACGCCCAGAAATCGCGCAGGGTGAGGAGATCGATCACCTCGGCGCGGAAGCG
>CAKZYH010000202.1 GCA_937884725.1 uncultured Paracoccaceae bacterium | reverse complement strand
CCTCTCCCCCAGCTAAAATGCAAAAGCGCGGCGCGTCGATGGCCGTTTGCAAGCTTTGCCCATAGCGCATGAGCCGGGTGATGAGCTGAGCATGCCCCTGCGCCTGGATCGGGCCGCCCATCACGCCGAATGTCATCAACGCCTCGCCATCCTTGGTGGCAAAGCCAGGGATGATGGTGTGGAATGGGCGT
Organism: uncultured Paracoccaceae bacterium; assembly: GCA_937884725.1. Classification (GTDB taxonomy): domain Bacteria; phylum Pseudomonadota; class Alphaproteobacteria; order Rhizobiales; family Amorphaceae; genus Acuticoccus. The sequence continues at coordinate 6,143 of CAKZYH010000202.1, read as the reverse complement.
TTGCCGGGGCCGACCACGTTGGCGTGGCCCGGATCGAGGCAGAAGGCAGTGCCGCGGTTTTGCAGGCTGATCCCGTAGGGCGCCACAACGCAGCCTGAGCCAAAGCCCTGATAGTTCGATTGAATGAACGAGACCATCATGCCGTTGCGGTCAGCGGTGGTGAGAATGACGGTGCCGCCGGGCCTGGCGAGACCGGTCTCCGCACTTTTGGCTTTTGTCGGATCGATGAGCGCGGCGCGCCTATCGAGGTAGGCAGGGTCGAGCATATCAGCGGGCGAGACGACCATGGCGTCGGGGTCGCCGACGTGGGCGTAAAGGTCCGCCAGCGCGAGTTTTACCGCCTCGATCATAAGGTGGATGGCCTCCACGCTGTCAGGATCGTCCGGAAGGTGCAGCCGGTCGAGGATGCCAACCGCCACCAGCGCTGCAATCCCCTGCCCGTTCGGCGGGATTTCGTGAACGTCGATGCCGAACGCTGAGTTGGTGACGGGGTCGACCCAGTCTGCGGTGTGGGCGGCAAAATCGTCCATGGTGTGGACGCCGCCGGCGGCCTGCGAGCGGTCAACGATGGCTTGGGCGATGGCGCCTGTGTAGAACGCCGCGCCTTCGGTTTCGGCGATGAGACGCAGCGCGTCGGCTGCGCCGGGCAAGACAAAGCGTGCGCCCGTTGCCGGAGCGGCGCCGCCGGGCATGAAGTGGGCGGCAAAACCGTCTTCTGTCTTCAGTTCAACGGCCTGCTTGGCCCAGGAGGCGGCGGTGACGGGACCGATGCCAAAACCTTGTTCCGCATGGCGGATTGCGGGTGCAAGGCAGTCGGCAAAGCCGATGGCACCGAAGCGGCGGGACATGGCCGACCACGCCGATACCGCGCCGGGGATGGTGACGGTATCCCAGCCGCGCTTTGGCATTTTCTCCAGGCCGGCAAAGCGGTCGAGCGTCCACCCCGCCGGTGCGCGGCCACTGGCGTTGAGGCCATGAACTTCACTGCCATCCCAAATGAGGGCGAACGCATCCGAACCAAGGCCATTGCTGACCGGCTCGGTAAGGGTCAGAACGGCGGCGGTGGCGATGGCCGCGTCGACCGCGTTGCCGCCGGAGCGCAGCACGGCCATTCCGGCTTCCACGGCCAGTGGCTCAGATGTCGCCACCCCCATATCGCCAAACACTGTGGAGCGTGCGGAGGGGTAGCGTGTGCGTTCGGATGGCAGCATGGATTCTCTGCTTCTGGTGTTTCGGCCTATTATGTGGCAGGTTATATAGAGAGAGGCCGCGCAAACGTGCGACGATAGCGTGGCTTTTTCCCGCGCAGCCTTATTTGTGATCCCGGACCGTACGGTAATCACCTCCAACGCGAGTATATAGTCCCATTTCCGACGTTATGTTTTCAGATCTCGGCCTCAGCCCCAAAGTGCTGAGCGCCGTTGAAGCTACTGGCTACACCAAACCGACGCCCATCCAGGCGGAGGCAATCCCGCACGCGCTGCAGAAGAAAGATGTTCTGGGGCTCGCCCAGACCGGTACTGGCAAAACAGCCGGTTTCGTCTTGCCCATGCTGTCGCTGCTGGAAAAGGGCAGAGCACGGGCGAGGATGCCGCGCACTCTGATCTTGGAGCCGACCCGCGAACTTGCCGCGCAGGTGGAGGAAAGCTTCGATAAGTACGGCAAGAACCACAAGCTGACGGTGGCCTTGTTGATCGGCGGCGTGTCGTTCAACGAACAGTCCAAAAAGGTGGATCGCGGCGCTGACGTTGTGATCGCGACGCCGGGCCGGCTTCTCGACCATGTGGAGCGCGGCAAGCTATTGTTGCAGCAAATTGAGATACTTGTGGTCGATGAGGCCGACCGGATGCTTGATATGGGTTTCATTCCCGACATCGAGCGGATCTGCAAGTTGCTGCCGACCTCGCGGCAGACGCTGTTTTTCTCGGCGACGATGCCGAAGGAAATCGTGTCGCTGGTCGACACGTTTTTGCGCGATCCGGTGCGGGTGGAAGTGTCGCCCCCCTCCTCCACCGCAGACACTGTTGAGCAGCGCTTTGTGGCCACCGGGACAACGCCGAAGGAAAAGCGCGACAGCCTGCGCAAGCTGATCCGCGCTGACGATGAGCTGAGCAACGGCATTATCTTCGTGAACCGCAAGCGCGATATCGGCACGCTGTTCCGCTCGCTGGAGCGGCACGGTTTTTCGGTGGGCGCGCTGCACGGCGACATGGACCAGCGGGCGCGCATGGCGACGCTGGATGCGTTTAAGAACAACAAAATCACGTTGTTGGTGGCGTCGGATGTGGCGGCCCGGGGGCTTGATATCCCGAAGGTGAGCCACGTTTTCAATTACGACGTGCCGGTGAATGCGGAGGACTATGTCCACCGGATTGGCCGCACGGGGCGCGCTGGCCGGTCGGGCAAAGCGTTCACGTTGTCCACCAAGGACGATGCGAAGGGTGTGCGCTCCATCGAGGCGATGCTGAAGCGCTCGGTGGAGTGGCTCCAGGAAGCGCTGGCCGATGATGCGCCGGCGCCAGAGGCGAGGCCCAAGCGTGGACGGCGGCGCAAGGAGGCGAAGGCTGCCGAGCCCGTCGCCGAGACGCCGGCCGATGCGCCTGAGGTGACTGAAGCCAGCGAAGCTAAGGCGCCCGAGCGCGAGAGTGCGCAACGCGATGGATCGCCCGGTGAAGGTCGTGAAGGACGTGACGGGCGGCGCGGCGGGTCGCGCGGTGAAGGACGTGAAGGAAGGCGCGGGCGGCGGCGTCACGAGGCTGACGATGGGCCTCAGGTGCCGTTCGAGCAGACGCCCTACGTGCCGGCGTTTTTGTTGCGCTCTGCCAACTTGGCGCCCAAGGCAGCACCCGCGCGCAAATCGCGCCAGAGCGCGACGGCAGAGAGCTGACGCGCCCTGCCCATTTCATGTGGGCAACGCCATGAGCGTTAACGATTAGCCGCGAACCGGCCCGGCGAATCACCCCACAGTGGCGCCGTTGTAAGAGGGTTCCGGTGTGGCGCAAACTGGCAGCAACCGTTCGTTACAAACACAAGGTGGGGATCTGCTGCTGCTCCCGCCGCCAGCCGGCGGTGGCGGTGCGGGAGAGGCTGCGACCATCGAGGCGGACTATGTGCTGTTGCCGGCCAAACCGGCGAGCGCGCCTGAGCGGGTCATTCGAGCGCCAGGGCCGACCGCCAAGCCGATGCTCCAGCGGCCAGGCCATGACGCTAAGGCGTTTGATGGCATGCCGGCGGAAGACCTTGCTGCGCTGACCAAAGGACTGCGGCGTCGCTGGCTGAGTGCGGGCTTTAAGCGCTCGCAGCATACAATCCTGCTGGTGCGCGTGAGCGGTGAGGCTGCGGAAGGGCGCCGTGTTGCCAAAGCGCTCGGCGCTGCGCTTGCACCGCTCGGCGATGTTTACCCGTTTGGGCCGATGGGACAGGCGCTGATCGCGCCGGAAAAGCCGGTGCGGCACATTGTGAAAATCGCGCAGAGCATTCGCGCCACCGTGTTGGGTGCGGAGGATCAGACTGTGCGGCTTTCGGCGGGTGTTGCGCTGATCCACCGGGACGACGACACGATGTATACGTTGTGCACGGCGGAGCGGAATTTGCGCGAGGCTGAGGCCGCGCCTGAAGGCGGGGTCGTGACGGGCGCCGATGTGATGGCGCCTGGTCGCGATGCTGGCGATGTGGCCAACGGCTAAGCGGTTTGGCGGCGGCCCGGTTACTCGGCGGCGCGCAGTTCGACCGATTCGCCGCAGCCGCAGGCCGAGACCTGGTTCGGGTTCACGAAGGTGAAGCCTGAGCGGAATTTTGTTTCCTCATAGTCCATGCGGGTTCCGAGGAGGAACAGGACGGCCATGGGATCGATGTAGACAGTCGCGCCGTGGTCGGTAATGACCTCGTCGCGGGGGTTGGCTTCACCGGTGACGGCGCTGATGTCGTACTCCATGCCCGCGCAGCCGCCCTTTTTGACCGACAGGCGGATGCCCAGGATGCTGCCGTCTGAGCCTTCGACGATTTGGTTCACGCGCTCGGCTGCCGCTTCGGAGAGCGTCATGACGGCGGGGCGGGCACGCTTGGGCGCTCCATTGGTGGTGGTGCTGGTGGTGGCAGGCATGGGCGTCTCCTGCGTTGGGGCCGACTAAAACATGTCGAGCGCGACGCGCGCTTCGTCCGACATGCGAGACGGGTCCCACGGGGGATCGAAGGTCATGTGTACCTCTACGGCGCCCACACCTTCCACTGAACTGACGGCATTTTCCACCCATCCCGGCATTTCCCCAGCCACAGGGCAGCCCGGCGCGGTGAGAGTCATGTCCACGCGGATGGAGCGGTCGTCTTCGATATCGACCCGGTAGATCAGGCCGAGCTCGTAGATATCGACCGGGATTTCAGGGTCGTAGACCGTTTTGAGCGCGGCGATGAGGTCGGCGGTGATGCGATCAAGCTCCTCGGCGGGGATGGCCGAGACCTCTTCGTTATCCTCAATGACGGCGTCGTCGCTCATGGATTGGCTCCTCACACGAAGAAAGAGTGGGCTTTCTCGATGGCTGCCGCAAGGCGGTCCACATCCTCGGTGGTGTTGTACATGGCAAAGGATGCGCGGCAGGTGGCGGTGACGCCGAAGAAATCCATCAGCGGTTCGGCGCAGTGGGCGCCGGCGCGGATGGCGATGCCTTCGCGGTCTAAGATGGTGGCGACGTCGTGCGGGTGGGCGCCAGCCATGGAGAAGGCGAAAACCGGGGCTTTCTCGCGCGTGTCGCCGTAGAGGGTAATAGCGTTGATGCCGCGCAGGCGTTCGCGGGCGTAGTCGCGCAAGGTGGCTTCGTGGGCCTGGACGTTGTCCCAGCCGAGGCCGTTGACGTACTCGATGGCGGCGCCGAGGCCGATGGCTTGGGCGATGGGGGGCGTACCGGGTTCGAAGCGGTTGGGTAGGCCCGCGTAGGTGATCTCGTCGCGGCCCACCGATGCGATCATTTCGCCACCACCCATGAAGGGGGGCATGGCTTCCAGGAGTTCGCGCTTGCCGTAGAGCGCGCCGATACCGCTGGGGCCGTAGATTTTGTGGCCGGTGCAGGCGTAGAAGTCGGCGCCCAGGGCTTGGACATCGACGGGGCCGTGGGCGGCGAATTGGGAGCCGTCGACCATGACGACTGCGCCGCGCTCGTGAGCGAGGCGGGCGATGTCGGCGATGGGCGTGACTGTGCCAAGGACATTGGACATGTGCACGACGGCGACGATTTTGGTGCGCGGCGAGAGGGCCGCTTCCAACGCGTCCATGTCGAGCTGGCCGTCGGGCGTCAGCTCAACCCATTTCAGCACAACGCCTTTTTCTTCACGCAGCTGGTGCCAGGGGACGATGTTTGAGTGGTGCTCCATGACGGAGAGGACGATCTCGTCACCCTCTTGCACGCGCGGGCGGGCGTAGGCCTGGGCGACAAGGTTGATGGCCTCTGTGGACGAGCGCGTGAAGATGATTTGCTCCGGCGCCTCGGCATTGAGGTGGCGCGCGACGATTTCGCGGGCATTTTCGTAGGCTTCCGTCGACCGGTTGGCGAGAGTGTGGAGGCCGCGGTGAACGTTGGCGTAGTCCTCGGAGTAGGCCTGCATGAGGCGGTCGAGGACTTGGCGCGGTTTTTGGGCCGAGGCTGCGCTGTCGAGGTAGGTGAGCGGCTTGCCGTGGATCTTTTGCGCCAGGATTGGGAAATCGGCGCGCACGGCATCGACGTCGAACACGGTGGGATGGCTCATGCGGGCTCGCCTTCCGGCTGGATGGCGGCGAGCGCGGTGCGGATGTGTTTCTCCAGCACCTCTTCCAGAGCCTCGTCCTGCACAGCGTCGAGCGCCTCGATGAGGAAGGCTTCGACGAGCATTTGCCGGGCGAGCGCTGCTGGGATGCCTCGGGCGCGGAGATAAAAGACGTGGTCTTCCTCAAGGTCGCCAGACGTCGCGCCGTGGCCGCACTGCACGTCGTCGGCGAAGATTTCGAGCTCAGGCTTGTTCACCATCTCGCCGCTGTCGTCGAGGAACAGGGCGTTCGACATCATGCGGCTGTCGGTCTGTTGCGCGTCGCGTTCCACAATGATGCGGCCTTGGACGATGGCGGTGCCTTTGCGGCCGACGGCGGAGCGGAACACCTCGGTGGAGCGGGCACCGAC
>CAKZYH010000201.1 GCA_937884725.1 uncultured Paracoccaceae bacterium | reverse complement strand
TCCTTGTGCATGTCGATGAAGATTTCGCCGAGGCGGCCATCGTCGAACTCGCCGGTGCGCAAGTACACCTTGTGGCCGCCGATGATGGCCTTTTGGGTGTAGCCCTTGCGCCGGTCGGGCATGGATTCGCGCTGGCGGGTGACGACTTCGCGCTCCACGATGCGCTCCACCAACCGCTCGGCCACCTGGGCGACCTTTTTGGGCGTCGGTGCTTCCACCAGCTCTTCGATGTCCTCGTCGTCGTCTGAGACGAGGGCGGCGGAGAGGGGCTGGGAGAGTTTGGATCCATCGCGGTAGAGGGCGTTGGCTTTGACGCCCAGCGTCCAGGACAGCTCGTAGGCCTTGGTGCAGTCCTCGACCGTCGCGGTGTTGGGCATGTTGATGGTTTTGGAGATGGCGCCGGAGATGAACGGCTGGGCCGCCGCCATCATGCGGATGTGGCTTTCGGCCGAGAGGTAGCGTTTGCCGAGCCGGCCGCAGGGGGAGGCGCAGTCGAACACGGGAAGGTGCTCGTCTTTCAGGCCCGGGGCGCCTTCGAGGGTCATCGCGCCGGCGACGAAGATGTTCGCGGCGTCGATTTCAGCGTCGGTGAAGCCCATGGCCTTGAGGGCGTCGAAGTTAAAGTCGTCGAGGTCGGCGTCCGGCGCGAAGGCGCGGATGGCCTCTTCGCCGAGCGTCCACTTGTTGAAGACGAAGCGGATGTCGAAGGCTGAGCCGACGGCGGCTTCTGCGGCGTCGATGGCCGACTGGGGTAGGCCCAGATCAGCAAGGCTTTCGTGGTTGATATGGGGGGCGCCCACCAGCGTGCCGCGGCCGACGGCGTGGTCGATGATGGCCCTGGCGGCGTTGTCACCATAGCCGAGGGTTTTGAGGGCTGTGGGAACGGCGCGGTTGATGATTTTGAAGTAGCCGCCGCCGGCGAGCTTTTTGAACTTCACGATGGCGAAGTCGGGCTCGATGCCGGTGGTGTCGCAATCCATCACCAGGCCGATGGTGCCTGTGGGGGCGACGACGGTGGCTTGGGCGTTGCGGAAGCCGTGCTTTTCGCCGAGCTCCAGGGCGCGGTCCCAGGCGGCGCCGGCGCGGACCATGAGGTTGGTGTCGGTTGTCGCGGTTGGATCCAACGGGACGGGTTTGACGGCGAGATCCTCGTAGCCGGTGGCCATTCCGTGGGCGGCGCGGCGGTGGTTGCGGATGACGCGCAGCATGGAGGCTGCGTTTTCAGGGTACTTTTTGAAGGTGCCGAGGTCGGCGGCGATTTCGGCGGACGTGGCGTAGGAGACGCCGGTCATGATCGCCGAGATGGCGCCGCAGATGGCCCGGCCTTCCTCGCTGTCGTAGGGGATGCCGCGCTGCATCAGATAGCCGCCGATGTTGGCAAAGCCAAGGCCTAGCGTGCGGTAATCGAACGAGTTTTGGGCGATGGCGGCGGAGGGGAACTGCGCCATGGTGACCGAGACTTCGAGGACGAGCGTCCACAGGCGTGCGGCGTGTTCGAATGCTGCGGTGTCGAACGTGCCGTCAGTCTTGCCGAACGGGTCGAGGTTGATGGAGGCAAGGTTACAGGCCGTGTCGTCCAGGAACATGTATTCCGAGCACGGGTTGGAGGCCCGGATCTCGCCGCCGGCGGGGCAGGTGTGCCAGTCGTTGATGGTGGTGTGGAACTGGATGCCGGGGTCGGCGGAGGCCCAGGCAGCGTAGCCGATTTGGCCCCACAGGTCGCGGGCGCGCAGCGTTTTGGTGACGTCGCCCGTGGTGCGACTTGTGAGGTTCCACTCGCCGTCGTCTTTGACCGCGCGCAGGAACTCGTCGGTGACGCGGACTGAGTTGTTGGAGTTCTGGCCGGCGACGGTGAGGTAGGCTTCGGAATCCCAGTCGGTGTCGAAGACGGGGAAGTCCATCGCCGTGTAGCCTTGGCGGGCGAACTGGATGACGCGCTGGATGTAGTTTTCCGGCACGAGGGAGGCCTTGGCGGCTTTGATTTCGCGCTTGAGGGCTGGGTTTTTGGCCGGGTCAAAGCACTGGTCGTCGTCGCCTTCGCAGTTGACGCAGGCTTTCATGACTGCGGTGAGGTGCTTTTTGACGACCTTGGAGCCGGTGACGAGGGCGGCGACTTTCTGCTCCTCGCGGACCTTCCAGTCGATGTAGTTTTCGATGTCGGGGTGGTCGGCGTCGACGACGACCATTTTGGCGGCGCGGCGGGTGGTGCCGCCGGACTTGATGGCGCCGGCGGCGCGGTCGCCGATCTTGAGGAACGACATGAGGCCGGACGACTTGCCACCGCCGGCGAGCTTTTCGCCTTCGCCGCGGATGTCGGAGAAGTTGGAGCCGGTGCCTGAGCCGTATTTGAAGAGGCGCGCCTCACGGGTCCACAGGTCCATGATGCCGCCTTCGTTCACCAGGTCGTCGGCGACGGACTGGATGAAGCAGGCGTGGGGCTGGGGGTGCTCGTAGGCGGTTTTGGACCGGGTCAGGACGTGGCTGTCGGGATCGACATAGAAGTGGCCCTGGCTGGGGCCGTCGATGCCGTAGGCCCAGTGAAGGCCGGTGTTGAACCACTGCGGCGAGTTGGGGGCGACGCGCTGGGTGGCGAGCATGTAGCGGATTTCGTCGAAGAAGGCGCGGGCGTCCTCTTCGGTGTCGAAATAGTGGCCTTTCCAGCCCCAGTAGGTCCATGCGCCGGCGAGGCGGTCGAACACGGCGCGGCTGTCGTGCTCGCCGGTGGTTTGCTCGTCGTCAGCAAGGCCTTCCATGGCGTCCGGGTCGGCTTCGCGGCGGCGCAGCCAGACGGGGACGGCGCTTTCCTCGACGGTTTTGAGGGCGACGGGGACGCCGGCTTTGCGGAAGTATTTCTGCGCGATGATGTCGGTGGCGACCTGGGACCAGGTGGCCGGGACCATCACATTATCGAGCTTGAATACGGTGGATCCGTCGGGGTTGCGGATCTCGGATGTGGCTTTGCGGAACTCCAGGCCCTCGTAGGGGGACTGTCCTTCTTGGGTCCAACGCCGTTCAATCCGCATTCTGGTTCGTCCTTCACTGGGCGGCCCGTGGGAGGAGGTCCGTGGGCCGCGTTTCGAGCGGGTGCGAAGGTGCGTCGGTCCCGTCCGCTGTGGGAGAGGGGGAGGCCGTTCCTCTTGTGGAAAGCCCAGGTTGTCCCCAGCCCATGTTAGCGAGCGAGACACCAGATATGGTGTGTCTTGCGCCTTCAACCAACTAGATGCCGGGTCAGAGGTTAAATTATTCTAAAAGGTGTGGGCCTGCGGTTCGCGCTTGCTGCGTTTTATGTATACGTTTTGTTCTTTTTGCCAGCAAGGATTTTTTGGCCGCACAGGACGGGCCTTTTGTGGCCCGTCCCGTGACGATTGGCGTTAGTGGCACGGCAGTTCGGAGCGGTACCTGCGATAGTCGTCGACGAGGGAGGCGGACGGGTCACGGGACCAGGAGGCTTTGCGCACAGCGCCCTCGGACAGGCCGATATCGCACAGGCGGTCGGCGCCCAACGATGCGTAGTAGCGAATCATCGCGGCCTGATCGCGGGCGTAGCGCATCCGGGCGATGATGGAGGCGAGGCCGTCGCGCAGACGCCAGAATTGGGCGGCGGTGTCGTTCAGGTCGGTGGAGGTGTTGAGACGCATCAGTTTCTCCGATCCATTCTGGGGTAGCGATTGAATTTGAAGATGCATTTCCTTGACTGTTTCGTCTAATGAATGTTTATGGTGATTAGCATTCGAAAACCGGGTGAATGATATGCACGCCTTCGACGTCGCCGACCTGCGCACCTTTCTCGCCTGCATCGATGCGCCGAGCTTCGCCGTGGCGGGGGAGCGGATCCATAAGAGCCAATCGGCGGTCTCGATGCAGATTAAGAAGCTTGAGGGGCTGGTGGGGACGGACCTGTTTTCAAAGCGGGGTCGGAAAAACCAGCTGACGGCTGCGGGCGCTGAGCTGAAGGGCTATGCGACGCGGATCGTGAAGCTGAATGACGAGGCGCTGGGCCGCATTGGCGCGCGGCGTCTTGAGGGGCGCCTCGTGATCGGCACGCCGGATGACTATGCAGAGGCGTTTTTGCCGACTGTGTTTGAAAGATTTGCGGCGGCCCATCCTTGTGCCGAGGTTGCCATTGAAAGCGGTCCAAGCAGTGAGATTGCAGAGAAGGTCCGCGCGGGGATGCTTGATGTGGCGATCGTGACCATGGGAAGCGGGATGGAGGGGGCGGAGGTTTTGTGCCGCGAGCAGCTGTCGTGGGTGGCCCCGATGGACCGCGCGCTGGAACTGGAACGGCCGGTGCCGCTGGCGGTGTGGCAGCCGACCTGCATTTGGCGGCAGATCGCCGAAGACACGCTCACCGATGCTGGGATCGACTATCGCATCGCCTTTAGTGGGTGGAACGCGGCAGCGCTGATGATGACAGTGCGCACCGGCCTCGCGGTGGCCGCTCTGCCGACCTCGTTTACCGGTCCGGAATTGCGCGTGGTGGAGGAACTGCCAGATCTCGGCGCGTTCGAGATTGGTGTGATGCGCTCGAAAAGCACGCGCAATCCGCTAGCTGAGGCGTTCCACGCGCTGCTGCGCGAGGCTTGCGGCCAGCGGATGGCCGTTTAGACGACGCCGTCGGGGCTCGCGGAACCTCGGGCATGCCCTGCCGACTGGCGTGCTCTTAGCCGGGTTGTTCCGAAAAAGAGGCCCGCGCCTGTACCAGAGCAACGGGCCTTAAGTTTCGGTGTACCGCAGGGCTGGGTTCGGAACAGCTCTGCG
>CAKZYH010000200.1 GCA_937884725.1 uncultured Paracoccaceae bacterium | reverse complement strand
TGCGACGGAACTGTTTGAGTTCATGCCCCTCGGGGCAGATGTATTGATCGTTCTCGGCATCCCATTCGAAGTCTGCACGTGACCAAGTGCCATCGGATCGGCCGGCCTTATCAAAGACCGGAATGTGTGGCGCGATCTTGCGGTCCACTAACCAGCCAAGCAACGGCCCGGTCCCGTATGCAGTGTCGGCGATCAACCGTTCGGGATGCAGATCGAACCGCTCCCTCACGCGCTTCAGCATGGTCTTGGTCGATCCAACCTCGGCCTGCCTGATGGAACGTGTGGCTTCGACATCCACAATGACACCGTAGTCCGTGTCGATCAGATAGTTGTCGGAATAGCTAAAGAATGCCGGCCCTTTGCGCGCAGCGGTCCATTGACTTGCCGGATCGGAATGTGAGGTGAACTTCGGCTGCACCTCGCTGGCAGCGCCAAATGCAGCCTCGTTCAGCGTCTCGAGATACTCGCGCACAGCACGGGGCGCATTGGCTGGATCGATGCCCGCAGCATCCCATTCTTCCTTCGGATTGGAGTTCTGTTTGTTCGCATCAGCTTCGATCAGGCTGGCATCAATCGCCATCCGCTGGCCGCTGACCAAGCCTTCTTCTATGCAACGCACCACCGTCGTCTCGAACAGATGGCGCAGCAGTTCACTCTCACGGAAACGGCCGTGCCGGTTCTTCGAGAAGGTGGAATGGTCGGGAACGCGGTCATTCAGATCAAGGCGGCAGAACCACCGGTAGGCCAGGTTCAGATGCACCTCCTCGCACAGGCGACGTTCGGAGCGGATACCGAAACAGTATCCGACAAGCAGCATCCGGATCAGCAGTTCAGGATCGACCGACGGACGACCTGTGTGGCTGTAGAAGTCTGCAAGATAAGCGCGAATGCTGCCAAGATCGACAAAGCGATCAATCGACCGCAGCAGGCGATCTTGGGGAACATGATCTTCCAGAGAAAACTCGTAGAACAGTGCCGCCTGCGCTTCCTGTCTCGGTCCCATCATCGCCAATCCCTCCCTACAGGACGAATTGAATCAGCGACTTACCTCTCGATCAAGCTCGAGTTTTTCAACGAAATAAGCCCAGAGTACCGAATGCTGCTGATTGCACAAATGTCCGCAACTGATATCTAGGTATCGCGAAGTCAGATGTTTACGCGCATGCCAGTTTTGGTGCGGTTCATAGCAACAAGAGTTCGAAACTTTCGGATGTTGTCATTCGGAAAGAAGAGACGCTGTGTCATGTCTTCATATTCAGACATGTCTCCAACGATCACGATCAAAATGAAATCCACTTCTCCGGTGACATAGTAGCATTGCTGAATTTCGGGTGCTTCTTGGAAGCTGCGTTTTACTTCATCAATTCGACCTGCGGTTTCTGCCCGTAGTTCAACCTCCACGACTATGGTTAGTGGCAGCCCGACGGCCTTTGGGTTGATCTGGGCGGTCTGAGCAGAAATGATCCCGTTGGATTCCATCTTCTTGATCCGCCGTTGCACAGAAGCAATCGAGAGATTTACAGCCTCGCCGATCTTGCGCTGTGGCAACGTGCAATCTTGCTGCAAAAGTCTGAGAATCGCCAAATCAAAGGCGTCCAGTCCTAATGATGAATATTCTCGCAACATGGCTTGAACATGCAAATTTTCATCGCAGATTTCCAGTAGATAGAGCTCATTTAACGATCGGAGTGAGGTATTTTTGCGCGCAAGCAGAGAAAGGACTTCCGATGTTCCAGCAATATGAAACCGCAAAAGCCGACTTTCTAGCCATTGAGCCAAGGTTTCAGTCTGATGTCATGGAAACCCTTTCGCGAACAGGCTTTGACGAGGCCGAGGCCGAAATCACTGCGTGGGAAGGATACAAATCTACATCTATTTTTGACCTTGCCGGACTTGCTGACACTCTGGGCCTCAAGGCTGTCTATTACAAACATGAAGGCCCACGGTTCGGACTTGGTAGCTTCAAGGCCCTGGGCGGAGCCTATGCAGTGCTGCGCTGCATTCAGCGCGAATTGTCTGATACTCAAGGGCGCAAGATCACTGTCGAAGAGATCAGGAATGGGCACTTTGCATCTCAGATATCTGCAATGACCATCATATCTGCGACCGATGGCAATCACGGGCGATCTGTCGCCTGGGGCGCACAAATGTTTGGGGCAAAATGTCGAATCTACATCCATGCAGAAGTGAGCGCATTCCGCGCGGATGCGATGCAAAATTTGGGGGCGGAGGTCGTACGGATAAACGGCGATTACGACGAAACGGTCGCGCAAACTCGTATTGATTCAGAGGAGTTCGGCTGGAGGATTGTTTCCGATACGTCTTGGCCAGGGTATTGTCTGCCCCCTCTAGACGTGATGGCAGGATATGGAGTGATGGCACGAGAGATTGTGCAACAACTACCAGAGCCGCCGACGCATGTATTCCTTCAAGGAGGCGTGGGCGGCCTCGCAGCATCGGTGAATGCTGCCTTTCACCAAGAATGGGACAAGGCTGCGCCACGCAGCATCGTCGTTGAGCCCGAGCTGGCGCCATGTCTGTTTGCCAGTGCCAAGGCGGGGGCTCCAACTTCTGTCAAAATTGAAGAGGAGACGCTAATGGCAGGGCTATCGTGCGGTGAACCATCTCAGATCGCATGGCAAATCCTTGAAAATTCCGTTCATGGCTTCATGACAATACCCGAAACTCTGGTCGCACCGGCTGTGCAAATGCTAGCAAAAGGACAAAGTGGGGACTGCGGAATTGAGGCCGGAGAGAGTGCTGTGGCAGGCTTGATCGGTTTGATCTGCGGCACAACAAGTCCCTCTTTGCGAGATGAGATGAAGCTCGACTCCGAGAGTCGCGTGTTGATTGTTGGCTCCGAGGGTGTAACTGACCCAAACCTGTTCCGGGCAATTTTGAGGAATCATGATTGATCGCTTGGTTTGGTGAGCGCGACACAGTTGCGTGCTGTCGATCTGTAGACAGCGGTCATTGGGTCCTAATGACGCAATGACAGCTAAGTCCCGCATGACGGACACAACCCCCTGAAAGAACCTATGCGCCAAAAACAGTCGTTTTCGCCGGTGACAAAAACGTATCGGTTTTGGAAATCGTAGAATAGTTACCTGCCCTCTGCCTGGCGTGCGTATTCCTCGGCGTCGAACCACCCTCGTGACGCTTTGACCTTGAGATCGTCTCCAACCTCCCACTCTTCCCAACCGCGAACGTTGAGAGGCTTTCCGGTCGTTGCGTCGTGCCCGGTAAACGTCCAAACGAATATCACATGGCTCCCCGAGCAGCGCACATCGTCACAGGTTAACGCCAAGTCTGGAACATCCGCGTAAAACCCGGCGGCCATATCCTGAACGCGTGGCCGCCCCGTCCAGGGATCGCCGTTATTAATGATGATCTCGCCTTCTTCGGCATAGAATGAGGCCACTGCCTCGGCGGATTTGGAATTCCAGGCGGCTGTATAATCTGCGGCCATCTTGGCCACGGCGTCCGGATCAATCATTTCTTTATCCTTCAGACTGACAGTTCTTGTGAATGTCGCACGTCGCAGTCAGTTAGCCAAAGATAATCGACCGGCGCCTAGCCCATTGCCAAAACCGTCCAGCCAAAAAATACGATTCCGCCTGTGACAAGAGCGGCTGAATTAAGGGACATCCTGCGGTGCGGGGAAGGTTTCGAAAGAGCCCATAGTTACAGTGTTTTCCAACTTGATAGCTTACAGGTAATCTCAGGCCAGCGTCTCATTGTGACGGCGCATCACTATTGGCAGAAAGGGAATTTGGATTTGGACAAAAGCGGGTTGTTGGGGTCGTGGCGGATGATTTCTTGGACACGGAAGTCGGTAGAAACCGGGGAGGTCACGGACGCTCTTGGGCCGGAGCCTATTGGCTATATTGCATACCATGCAGACGGGCGAATGATGGCTACTGTGTTCCGGCGTGATCGATTGAGTGCAAGCGTAAGCGGTTGGAGTGAGGAGGAAAAATCGCAGCTCTTTGATGACATGCTTGCATATGTGGCCTCTTACTCGCTCGAGGGCGATAGGGTCGTTCATCACGTCGACGGCTCATGGAACCCGAATTGGCACGGCGACCTATCTCGCCCGTTTGTCTTGGAAGGTGATAGGTTGGTGATCAGTGGCGCTCCTGGCGTTGATCCGCGCACAGGTGACGAAGTGGTGTACCGGATGGAGTTCACTAAAGTCTTGGCGGACTAAAATAAATCTCGCTCTTGACCAAACGGCAACTAAGTCTCGCACACCGGACATAAACCCCCTGCCAATACCTATGCGTCAAGAACGGTCGTTTTCGCCGGTGACATAAACGTATGAGTTTTGGCAAACCTTTACTTGAACACTGGCAACTCTGATTGCCCGCGCCGCTCTCTTACATCCCAAGACTCAAATGGTGTGCTGCAGCGCGAATTTCCGTAAACTCAAGGTATGAAGCCTTCGCATACTCTGAGACAGGACATTTCGTTTGTAACCTCCAATGATGGTACGCGCATCGCGTGTGCGTCCATGGGGCGTGGCCCAACTATCGTGCGTGCCGCTCACTGGCTGACCCACATCTCGCGTGACCTCGAAAGCCCGGTCTGGCGGCACTGGTTGGCGGATTTGTCGTCCTACGGTCACCTCGTACGCTATGATCTACGCGGGTGCGGACTGTCTTCCAGGGCCGTTCTGGAAATCAGTTTTGAGGCGTGGCTTGCAGACCTGGAAGCCGTGACTTCGAAGCTCGAAGAACCGTTCACGTTGCTGGGGATGTCCCAAGGTGCGGCGCTGTCGATTGCCTATGCTTTCCGACACCCGGAGAAGGTGAAGCAGCTCATTCTGATTGGTGGGTATACAAAGGGATTGCTCTCACGGGATCAAGGTGATCGCACGCAGACCGAAGCTGCAACATTGACCAATCTGATGCGACTTGGCTGGGGGCAGCACCACACCGCCTTCAGCCAAGTCTTTACCAATCTGTTCATTCCCGATGGCACAAAAGAGCAACATGACTGGTGGCGATCCCTGGAAAGGGAAACGGCCTCGGCCGAGGTGGCCGCGCGGACGATGGATGTCTTGCACAAGACTGATGTCAGCGGTATCGCGGCCGAGTTGAATGTTCCGACCCTCGTGCTGCACGCGCGCGGTGACAGGCGCATCCCCTTTGAAGAGGGGCGTGCCTTGGCCATGACCATTCCGGGGGCGGAATTCGTGCCGCTGAACAGCAACAATCATGTGCTACTTGAAACCGAGCCTGCCTGGTTGGACCTCTGCTTGGCTATCAACGAGTTTCTCGGCAACAGCACAGTGCTTGCCGGGGCAGAGATTGGCCTGACAGCGGCAGAGCGGGACGTACTGGGATTGGTTGCAAAGGGGCTGAGCAATCCGGATATCGCAGCTCAGCTTGGCAAGAGCGAAAAGACAGTGCGCAATCAGGTGTCCTCGCTGCTGGAGAAGACTGGGCTGAGCACGCGGTCGGAACTCATTGTCCGAACCCTGTCCGGACAGATAGGACAAATGCCCTAAGCCAACTATCGTTTTCCCTGCACGGCGGGGACATCGGCCCCATGCGCGTTAGTCGGCATTGGCCTCAAACTGTCTAAAACGCAGTGAGAGGACATAACGGATGAGAATTGCACCTAAGTATGAAACCAGGGCAGCCCTGACCTCGCTCGTTCTGGCAACCCTGTTCTGGTCGGGAAACTTCATCGCTGGACGTGCGATCCGGGGAGAGATTGCGCCACTTGAATTGAACGCGATCCGTTGGGGCCTTTGTCTTGCGATCCTGCTGCCCTTCGCGTTGCGTGGCATCATTGAACATCGCCGCGCTCTTTTAGCGTCATGGCGGCAGGTCGTGCTGCTGGGGCTCACCGGGATCGCGGCCTTCCATACGATGGTCTACCAGGCACTGTCGCTGACCGAAGCGGTGAATTGCCTATTGATCCTAGCGCTCGCACCGGTTGCAACGGTCGCTGGGGGGATGATCTGGAAAGGTTTTCGACCAACGGGGGCGCAAATCTTGGGGCTCCTTGTGTCGTTAATGGGAGCAATTGTTCTGGTGCTCTCTGGTCGCGAGCACGAATTTTCCTTCGTTCAGTTCGATGCGGGCAAGCTCTGGATGTTCGGTGCGATCCTGATTTGGGCCTGGTACACGCTTCTGTTGCGCGGGAAGCCGACTGATGCACCTCAAATAGTGACGCTCGTGGCGAGCATCCTAGTCGCGCTTGCAGCGATGCTTGTCTTGCTGCTCGTCAAAGGTTTCGAACAACCGCAAATGTCAGGCGACACGGTAACGGCGGTCCTTTATATCGCTATCTTCGCGTCTGCGCTCGGCTTTCTGTTCTGGTCCTACGGGATCAGTGTGATCGGGCCTGAAAGTGGAGGACAGTTCGTGCACCTGATGCCGATCTTCGGCAGCGTTCTGGCCGTCATACTGCTTGGCGAGGAAATCTCGGCCGTGCTGTTGGCCGGTGCTGCCTGCATCATTGCGGGTATCGTTCTCGTCAATCGCCGTCGGAAACCGGTACTGCAACACGCGCTGACAAAAACCCCTTGCCAAAACTCCTGCGCCAAAAACAGTCGTTTTCGCCGGTGACATAAACGTATGAGTTTTGTCTGGTTAGTGTCCGTGACGGCAAAGCTCATGATCAGCCAGAGACGCTAACACGTAACAATCCTGCGACACACCTTCACCGTCACAGCCTTTGGAAATCCGAACCAGCTCCTTCTCAAGTGCTCGTAGGCGTTTGATCTTGGCCCGGACATCCGAAAGCTGCGAGACGGCAATTTCACTTGCGGCCTGACACGACCGATCCGGATGACCCTGAAGCTCGATCAGCTTGGAGATTGCCTCAATCGAGAAACCAAGGTCGCGCGCGTGCTTGATGAAACTCAACCGCTCAAGCCCTGCTGCATCATAGCGGCGTTGATTGCCTTCGGTTCGTTCAGGCTCAGAGAGCAAGCCCATTTCTTCATAATAGCGGATGGTCGGCACCTTGACCTTCGTACGCTTTGAAAGCTCTCCGATTGAATACATGAAAATACCTCTTGAACCTCTAGTTACTAGAGACACTACACTATGCTCAAGGCGGACTCAAAAGGGCTTTCCAATGTCAGGATGTTGCGGGCATGACGCCAAGTTCGACGGTGTCTCAGACGATTACAAACGACGGCTGTGGATCGTCATCGCGTTAAACGCGACGATGTTCGTCGTTGAGATGACCGCCGGTCACTACGCGAAGTCTCAGGCTCTTCAAGCCGATGCCCTCGACTTTCTGGGTGACGCGCTGACCTATGGTATCTCGCTCGCTGTTATTGGTGCTTCAATCCGCGTGCGCACGAACGCGGCTTTGGCCAAAGGGATCAGCTTGCTCTTAATGGGTCTCTGGGTGTTTGGATCAACCGTCTACCGCGTCTTCTATGTCGGCGTCCCAGAAGCGGAAATCATGGGCATCATCGGAGCTTTGGCTCTGGCGACAAACCTCGCCAGCGTGCTGTTACTTGTCCGCTACAAGGACGGCGACGCCAATGTGCGCTCGGTCTGGCTCTGTTCGCGTAACGACGCCATCGGCAATGTTGCAGTGATGATTGCGGCGCTCGGCGTCTGGGGAACGGCAACTGGGTGGCCAGACTTTATCGTCGCTGCGATCATGGCGAGTTTGTTCCTGTCTTCTGCGTTCCAGATCGTGCGACAAGCTTTGGCAGAGCGTCGCGAAAGCGAAAACCACGCTCACGCAGAGGCCTAAATCTCGATCCTGAACAGGCTTCGAATTGAATTGGCCACAAAACGGGAGATTAAGCTTAGACGCGGTGGCCGCGATTGAGAGTCGCGGCTGAAAAGGGAACGGGGTGAGAAACCTCGGCTGCCCCTGCAACTGTAAGCGGCGAGCAAGCCCGAAACTGCACCACTGACATAATGTGTTGGGAAGGTACGGGGGCGCGTTGACCCGCGAGTCAGGAGACCTGCCGCCAACGCAACCGCCGATTTTCGGCATCAAATGTCGTCAGGAAGGACGGCAAGGAGACTTGATATGCACATTGAACCCGGCGTCGTGGATGGCGCGAAAATGGTCCTCGCCTATGGGACTGCCGCTGCGGCGGGAGGATACTCCCTAAAACTCGTGGCGGATGACCTGAAGTCACATTCGACTATCTCATTTGGCCTGCGGAGCGTCCTTGCTGTCGCAGCCGTCTTCGTCTTCTTTGAAGTCTTCCCGCATTTTGCCGTTGGCATCTCGGAAGTTCACTTCATCCTCGGGACCACCATCTTGCTTCTGCTCGGGGCTGGCCCGGCAGCGGTAGGCTTAGCGGGCGGACTACTTATCCAAGGCGCTTTGTTTGCACCGAGCGACATGCCGATGTTCTTCGTGAACGTCACCACCCTGCTCTTCCCACTGTTCGCCATCGACGCACTGGCAAAGCGCATCATTCCAGAGCAAAAGGCGTATGTGGATTGTAGCTATAGCGAAGTCCTTAAACTGTCTTTTGCCTATCAAGGCGGTGTGATTGCGTGGGTGGCCTTCTGGGCATTCTACGGTCAGGGCTTTGGTGCTGAGAACATGTCCGCTGTTGCCAGCTTTGGTGCAGCCTACCTTCTTGTGGTGCTGATCGAGCCTGTCGCGGATTTGGCGGTGCTCGCGGGTGCAAAGCTGCTTCGCGATACCAAGCAGCGCGGACTGTTCACTCAACGCCTGTTCAATCCGGCTTAAGCCCGCTTACAGTGGCGGTCTGAAGAGTCTGGGCCGCCGCATTTACACGAAGAGCTGTCCAGCACTTCCGGCCAATAACCCCCTGACAAAACCGTTGCGTCAAAAACGGT
>CAKZYH010000199.1 GCA_937884725.1 uncultured Paracoccaceae bacterium | reverse complement strand
ATCTCCGGTGGCTCCACGACAGGGGGATCAACGGGGAGCGGGTCCTCGAACGCATCCGTTTGCGGGTGGGCGTTCTTCAGCCTGATCCCCTCCAACATGATCGCGTCCGGATGCGCCCCCGATGCGATCGCCTTGATGAGTTCGCGCACCTCAGGGGAGCCCACCGCGGCGGTTCCATCATCGTGCGCGCCGTATCGCATGGCCGAATGGTTGGCGATGTCTTCGGGCTTGATGCGCCGCTCGCGGTTGGGCGCGATCATGTCGTTGAGGAGCGCGTCGATCACCTTGTCTGTCCACTGCCCGGCCTCGCGCGTTGTAAAGCCAGGATTCGCGTCGTCGCCATAGACGCCGCCCATCGCCTGAGACTTTGAGGCTTCGACTTTCTGTATCTTGAGGAACGCTTTTGCGTCATTGAGTTGGTCGGTGGTGGGGTGCAACGCCGCCTCTTCGCCGTACTTTCTGACGAGGTATTCATGGGCTCGCCAGTCGTAGGGGCTCGCGCCGGTGAACATCTCCATCAACGTCACACCAGCGCCGAAGACATCGGCTCGGTTGTCGATAGCGTAAGTCTCACCATCAAGCTGCATTGCCGCATACTTGTCAGAGTATGTTGTGAACATGAGATCTCTGAACTCGAATGCCTCGTCATATTCCGCTATTGCGGCGAGATACTGGAGATCGGCGAGCGCATTGTCGTACATCGCCTCTCGGTCGTGATTTGGGTTCGCCGCGCGGATGAACTCTGCTTCCGGCGAGTTGTAAGTATTGTTCGCTTGCAGCCCCGCGCGCCGGAACACGGGCCCCGATTGCGTCATTCCAAGGTCGATGAGGCGCACACGACCGTCGGAATCGACGATCTGGTTGCCGGGCTTCATGTCGCCATGGACCGCGCCGTTCTGTTTGAGCGCCACAATGCCGTCCACGGCGTCCTTCGTCAGCGTAAGCGCCACCAGCCGTGCCTCGTGGCGACCGATCAAACCGGCAGCGACGGCGTCCTGCAACTTCTCGGAAAAGCCGCCGACGCTTTCGCCTTTCACATCATCGCCGATCAGAGCGACCGTGCCGTCCCTCATCTTCACATGATCGGTGAACCCGATGACGCTCCCTCCGTTGCCGTACTTGCGGCCCGCATCAAGCTCGGTGGCGGCGTCTCTATTCTGCTTCGCCAGAAACTTCTCGCGGTTCTTCCCGTTCGCCTCAGCCGAAATGTCGGGGTTCTCGAGGAAAGCTTTTGCGAGTTTGACCACCTTCGTCTCGCCCGTTTCCACCCCCTCGTAACGCAGAACCTGGCCAAAGCCACCGGAGCCAAGTTTCTTCGCCGGCCGGAACTCTTGGCCGTCAATCTTCAGGATCGGATAACTCTGCTCCAGGCCATCGAGCTTAACGCCAGGGAGCAGCATTTCTTCGGCGTTGCTTTGCGGGAAAGGCGGCGGCGCGCGATTGTGGGCTTCTAGGTGGTTGGTATACGCCTCGGCGTGGCGCTCAAACCGGTTGGTGAAGTTCGTGATCGCCTTGTCGAGGGCGTCGAGCTTCCAAACCCCCATGTCACGGCCAAGATCCCGTGCGCGCGGTGCTGTGATGAACCCCGTAGCGAGCCCGACTGATCGAACGAACGCCATTGTTGCCGAGGAAATGGATCGACCGCCCCCGTTGGCATTGTCCGCTGTCGCGAAACCGGCCGGCCGCTCCTCCGTATCGGTCGCTTTGTCGATCGCCCGACCGAGGAGACCCTTGAAGAACGACTTCCGGGTCGTGCCGCCGGAATCCGGTCTCTCCGAAAGCAAGTCAGGGTGGTGCTGGTGTCCCTTTGCGGTCGTGTCGCCGCCAAGCGTGTTCTCAACGCAGGCGCGGTAGATGTCGCCGATCTCCTGACGGGCGAGCTTGGCCCGCGCGTCGTAGGACTTGTAGCCGCGGTCGTGCTCCAAACCGCCGGTTTGCTTCGCGTTGTGGGCCACATAAAGCACCGTTTCGCCGCCCACCTTGGTGGCGTAAAGGCGGTTTCGCGTCTCGTCACCAGCCGTGAGAAGGCTCCTCACGGCGGTGAGCTTTTCGGCAGCGGTGGCATCGTTGCGCAGCGTGACCTGCTTAAAGGGCGGCGGCGGCGGCAGCGGAGCCGATCGGAAACCTGGGATCTTCCCCATGGCTCAAACCCTCACAAAGGAGGCACCGGCCGTGCCATCGGGGTTTTTGCCGTCATCGGCGCCGCGCTCGATGATCTCGCGCCAGATGGTCGCCTTCGCGTCGAGGTCTTCCACGACGCTCACCACGTAGTCGGCCGAAAAATCCGCATCGATGGTGATGTCGGCGAGCAGTATCGCCACGTCCCCATCGCCGGGGTTGCCAATCGCCATGCGCACGAACCCGGTGTCCTGCCACAGCGCGTTATAGGTGAGGAGCGCGCGGTAGATCCGCTCGCGATGCTCCGCCGGCGGCGCGCCCAGGATCACCTCAAAAACGATCCGCTTGGACGCTGCATAAAGCGTCATCGCGTTGTCGCGGGTGGTGATGACCATAGTGCCATCATCGGTCCCGGTGATGCTCATAATGGCATCGGACAACGGGCCAGCTTCAACGATCATATCTTCGACGGTCATTGCCACTCTCGCTCAGATTTCTGGGTTGAGCGTAAGATGGCGACCATTGCTCTTTTCGCGTGTGCCGTGTGGCACAAGCGGGGACACACGCTTGCCTCGCGAAAGTCTCCACCCATTCGAGACTGTTCAGATTGAACCGTTTCGCGCGCTGCCCCGACGCACTGTGAACATCCTCATGGAGGCAGCCATGTCCGTTTCGTTCAAAGTCAACACTTTGTCGCCACCCAGCCCTCTGCTCAACGCCGGTCAACCAGGGTTCACGCCGGTCAACAACGGGCTGACTCCCCTCGTCGATGAAACGGCCGTTACGCGGCTGGAAATTGCCAGCAAGCCGCAGCTCCGCGCAGACCGGCCGGCCTTCAGAGCGCCCATGAAGGGGGTCGAGCGCGAGGCGCTTGATACACTGCGGGGCGCCATCAAGGTGGCCAAGCAGAACAGCGACCAGGTCGAGCGCATGTTCAAGAGGGAAAGGAAGGATGCGTCGTCCGCCGCGGGCCGCGCCGCTCCGGGCCCCGGAAAGTTCATGGCCACCCAGCGGTTCGATAACCTCGCCGCAGCGGAAAAACGCGTTGAGGCCCGCGGCGCTGCGCTGGACCAACTCGACGCCGCGGCGGGCCTGTTCGAACAGCGCTTGAAGGCCGTCCACGATGAGCGCGCCAAGCCAATTCCCATGGACCGGACCGCGCGCAACAAATTGTTCGACAACCTCGTTAAGCTCGAGAAAGACGTGGCGGAGGCGGCGGAAAGCATGCGTGCCGCGTTCGACGCCTTCGATGCCGCCACCGCGCAGATCACAGACGCCGACATGAAGCTCGTGGGGGTGGAAGGCGTGGGGGTGAACGGCGCCGATCTCAACCCCTTCCGGAAGCATGCGGAGCAAAAGGATCTGATTGGCAAAGCCTTCACGGCCGCGACGCTCGTCCCCGCCGCGAAGCAGTCAGAAGATGGACCAGCAACAGTCGAAACGCAGATGTCGGACGCCACCAACCGGGCGTTGCGGCTGAAGGAGCAGCTCAACGAATTCGAGAATGATTTCGAAAGACACCACCTGGAGCGCTTCCTAGGGGATGGCACCCTGAAGGTCGGTGTCGCGCTCCAGGCCATACGGGCCGGAGAAAGCCTCTCGCCGGCCCTCCTTCGCGCAATCACTGACGAAGCAAGAATCCGAGATGTGGAGCCGTTGGGCGAAGGGAGCTTCAACGTCGTCTACAAAGCGCGGTTGGAAGATCCGCCCGGCACCGTCAACACGTATGCCCTCAAACCCCTAGACAGCCGGCCCGGGACGCCCGGGGATAGCGCACACATCGGTCATTCCGTGCGGCAGGTCGGCGTGTTCGGCCGCCAACATGCCGCGCACGCGTTGTCGGAGGCGCTGGGGCTGAGCGTCGCCGGTGAGCCGCGCTATGTGGTGCACAACGACAGGCTCTACATGGCCGTCCCCATCATCCCCGGTCATACAAAAGACGTGATTCGTGAGAAACTGGCGGGCGCCGTTGCCACACACAACACAGCACCGGGCACCGCAGCCGCGAAGGACCCTGTCGGCGAGGAGCAACGAATATTCGAGGCGCTTCACAACAATCCAAAGTTTCAGATGGCCTGTCAAAAGATGCAGCTTATGCAAAGCGTTATCAGCAATCCAGACGGGCACGGCGACAACATGTGCATGTCGTTCTCGAAAGACGGGCACGCCGTTGAACCTGGCGACCTTGTCGGCATGACCAGCGCGCAGATCGCTCAGCTTGATGTGAACGCCGGCGTGTTCGATCTCGACGCCGCCTTCCTTGCTGATCCAAACATCAAACCCAAAGAAGTCGACAAGTCAGATTGGGGGCCGGGGGGCGGCATGATCGCGAACCGCTGGCACTATGTCGGACCGCCCCCGTTCCACACCAAAGATCAGTACGACGCGCTTGTTGCGCTGAAAGCTGACCTCGACAAGGAACTCGGTCGGGACCTTAGCTGGGATCTGACGTCAGGGTACGACAACGAACATCCTGTAACGGGAACGACGGAACTCGCGGCCCTCAAGTCACGTGTCGACCAGTTGGTGGCGCTCTTCGAGCAACAGCATCACGAGGGCCGCCGGCTCGACAACGATGGCCGCGTGCTCGACGCTGACAACGAGCCGACCGGCGGGCCAAACCAACAAAGGGGTTTTTCCGACAGCGCCGATCGCATCGGACAATGGCGTTTGGGCAATGGCAACAAGGTCAAGATGTCCCTCGCGCACAAATTCTTCCCCGTCGAGGGGTCGGTGGAGTTCGTGGGAGTCCCTGGCCCGGCACCTGGTGCAGTGGGCGTAGGCGATTTGACGCCCGCGAGCTTCACAGTTTGACCGGACCACAAATCCTCGATCGACATCTGAACACGTCCAATCAGGTTTCAATGGAGCCCAACATGGATGACGCAATCGCCAATCACGTTGAGTACGCGGCCATGGCTGAGCGGCTTGCTAGGGGCGGCATCGATGTGCCGCCCGTCTACACCAGTGTCGCAGATGCGCTGCGGGAGCGCGGCGACCTCATGTTTGCGACACGCGACCTGCCCGCCCCCCTCTACCAAGCCGGGGCCTACATCACCGAATTCACCAACGGTCTCGTGGTTGAAGACTACACCGCCATCGGGATCGACGGCTACGGCAACTTCAGCGTCTACTTCCACTACTACATGGTGCGCGGCAAGTTTGGGCTGTTCGTGCAGCTCCCCGTCCAAAGCCACGATGGGAACGACGCGCCGTTGATCGCCGCAATCAATGCGCACCTGTCAGACGTTGAGACCCTCCTCGCCTCGCCGCCCCCCGGCCCGCTCGCTATCATCGACGTGATCGATCTACAGACCACTTTGACAGGGTCGAGCCTCGACGCACTCACCGGGGAGCCCAGCGACAATCCGCTGTCCAACTTCCTCAACAGTCGGGCAAACCGCGACAGCGAAGCCGTCATCATGAATATTTGAAGACGGCACAACTGTCGCAGCGCATCGACCACCAAAACGCCGAGATCCGCGACCAGACGGACCTGGCGTGACGCGGCGGTCGATGGACGTGAACCGCGCCACAGACCGAACCTGCCTCAAAATCGCCATCTTAACGGCAATCATCGTGCGCGCGGAAAGGCGCGATCAGGCTATTCGATTGCCGACTTTGGAATTTTATATGGCTTTATCAAACGCATCGCTTGAAGATTTTCAGATCTCGCTCCTGGGTGAGCTTCGAGTGACACGCAACGGCAAGGATGTCCCACTGCCTGCATCGCGGAAGGCACGGGCACTCCTGGCGTTTCTGGTGGAAACGGGTCGCCCGCACCGCCGGGAGCGGCTTTGTGAACTGTTTTGGGATGTGCCGGACGACCCAAAGGCCGGGTTGCGATGGTCGTTGAGTAAATTGCGGAAGGTCGTGGATCTGCCGGAGCACACCCGCATTGTTGCCGACCGCGAGCGCGTCGCTTTCGATACCAAAGATCTCTTCGTCGATATTCGTGACGTGCACGACAAGATTGCGGACGGTATCGAGGATCTCACCGTAGAAGAACTGCAAGAGCTAGCCTATCGGCTCGACTTCGTCTTGCTCGATGGTCTTGATGGTGTGGGCGATCACGCCTTTACGGCATGGCTGGAAGCGGCCCGTCACGATGCACAAGTCGCGCGGATCAGGGTTCTGAAGCGACTGGCGACCCACCCCGAAATCCCAGCCATTGTCGCATCGAAATGGATGAACTTGTGGCGCGACGCCGATCCCGAAGGCGCTGCATCATGGTGCAGACAGATGGAGACTGCGGCCAACGGTACGGCCGCTCGCAGCCTTACGCACCCCATCGGCGACGCGCCTATCCAGGCCGAGCAACCAATCGTCGCAAGTCAAGAAACCCATGCCCTTCGCCACCAGCGGATCGGATTTTGCGACGCACGGGGCGGGACCAAAATCGCCTACGCGAGCATCGGATCAGGCCCGCCTCTCCTCAAAGCCGCAAACTGGCTCACCCACCTGGAG
>CAKZYH010000198.1 GCA_937884725.1 uncultured Paracoccaceae bacterium | reverse complement strand
GCAAGCGGCACGCCTCGACCGTCGCATCCACCAGGGACAAGCCCCTGTTCTCCAACTGCTTGGCAAACTCCACGATCAGGATCGCATTCTTGGCGGCCAAGCCCACCAAAACGATTAGACCCACTTGGGTCAGGATGTTGTTGTCGAGGCCCCGAAGCGTGACACCGACCAGCGCTGCAAAGACCGACAACGGCACAATCAGCATGATCGCGAACGGCAGCACCCAGCTTTCATAGTTTGCCGCAAGCACCAGGAAGGCGATGAGAACTGAAAGCGCGAAGATGATCACAGCCTCGTTGCCGGCCTGAGACTCTTGGAACGCCAGATCAGTCCACGCGTAGGACGTGCCCGGCGGCAACGCCTCATCCGCCAGCCGCTCCATCGTCGCCAGTGCCTCGCCAGTCGACACGCCCGGCGACGCCTCACCTTGCACCGGCACCGAGACAAACATGTTGTAGCGCTGAACCAGAGCGGGCCCCGCCTCATCGCGGATCGACACCAGCGTGCCAAGCGGGACAAGCGCCCCTGCATCGGACTCAACTTTCAGACGGAGGATATCCTCCTGGCTCAGCCGGAAGTCAGCATCAGCCTGGGCGCGGACCTGGTAGTTTCGGCCGAACGCGTTGAAATCGTTGACATAGGCTGACCCCAGATTGATCGCCAACGCGTCAAAGATGTTCGAGATCGGCACGTTCAGCATTCGCGCCTTGTCGCGATCAACCTCCAGGAAGTACTGCGGGCTGTTGTTGGAAAAGGTCGTAAAGACGCCCTGCACCCCTGGCGTCTGCGCCGCTTCGCCCATGATCCGGAAGGCAGCGGCAAGCACCCGGTCCATCGTCGCCGTCTGCCGGTCTTGCAGCTGCAAGCGGAAGCCACCCGAGTTCCCAATGCCCTGCACAGGAGGCGGCGCAACAGCGATGATGAACGCCTCCTGGATGCTCTGAAGCCGTCCAAACAGATCGGCCACAATGACGTCGGCAGTCAGCCCTTGCGCCAAGCGTTCCTTGAACGGCTTGAAGGGCACAAACAACGTGGCTGCGTCGGTGGCGGTGGTGAATGTCGAGCCAGAAAGACCAGCGATCCCAACAGCATTCGCAGCGCCAGGGGTCTCCAAAATAATCTCAGAGATGCGACGCGTGACTGCGTCAGTGCGGGATAACGATGCCCCATCCGGCAGCTTGGCAACAACGATCGCGTAGCCTTGGTCCATGGGCGGGATGAAACCCTGCGGCGTGCTGCGCATCATATGCACTGTGCCGAACAGCAGGCCGGCGAACACGACGAGCATCAAAAGGCGCGGGATCCAACCCTTGATAAGCACCCGTACTAAGCCCGCATACCCCTTGGTGATCAGATCAAACACAGCGTTGAAACCACCGGCAAAGAACCCGACCAGCCGCCCGAGAAGGCCGGGTTTCGTCTCGCTGTCGATGGGTTTCAACAAGATGGCTGCGAGCGCCGGCGAGAGCGTCAACGAGTTGATGCTGGAGATGGCCGTGGCGACCGAAATCGTGATCGCAAACTGGTAGTAAAACTGGCCGGTAATGCCGGGCACGAACGCGGTCGGCACAAACACGGCGATCAGAACCAATGATGTCGAGATCACAGCGCCGGCGACCTCGTCCATCGTTTTGTGAGAGGCGGCTCTGGGTGCCATACCCGCCTCAATGTTCCGCTCAACATTCTCCACGACGACGATCGCGTCATCGACGACAATCCCGATCGCCAGGACGAGGCCAAACAAGGTGAGCAGGTTCAGCGACATGCCGAGCGCAAACAGCACGGCAAATGTGCCGATCAGCGACACCGGAATAGCAATGACGGGGATGATCGCTGTGCGCCAGGACTGCAATAAGACGATCATCTCCTAGACGTCGAGCGCCTACTCCTTGATCAGCGTGATTTAAACCTCGTCGATTGAATCGGAGATATACTCCGTCGGGTTATAGACGATCTCGTATGCTAGGCCAGGCGGGAAATCCTCCGATAACCGCGCCATAGTGCTTTGAATCTCGGCCGCCGCTTCGAGCGCGTTTGTGCCGGGTCTTTGGAAAAAACCAAGCGCGACGGCTGGATCGTTATTCAGATACGAGTTCGTCGTATAGTCCTGCGCGCCCAGTTCGATGCGCGCCACATCCTGCAAATGCACCAACCGGCCTTCGTCAGTGGATTTCACGATAACGTAGCGGAAATCGCGCCGATCCGAGAACCGGCCTTCCGTCGTGACCGTGAACTCAAAGGCATTGTCGCGCGGCGCTGGCGGCGCCCCCAAAGCCCCACCAGACACTTGGACGTTTTGCTCTTGCAGCGCTTCCACAACGTCTGCGGCGGTCATCTGGTAACCGGCAAGAAGGTTGGGATCGAGCCAGATCCGCATCGAAAAGCGTCGTTCACCAAAAAGCTGGAGATTGCCCACGCCGTCCAGCCGCAGCATCACATCGACGATGTTGGACCGGGCATAGTTCGACACATAAAGCTGGTCGAACGTGTTGTCCGGCGACAGCATGTGGACGACCATCATGAGGTCAGGCGAAGACTTTAGGGTCGTCACACCAAGTGTGCGCACTTCTTCGGGAAGCTGAGGCGCTGCAATGGCATCGCGGTTTTGAACCAGCACCAGCGCAGCGTCGAGGTTGGTGCCAAGCGCAAACGTAACCGTGAGGCTCATGGACCCGTCAGCCGCGGAGTAAGACGACATGTAAAGCATGTTGTCGACGCCGTTCACTTGCTCCTCAATCGGCGTTGCCACCGTCTTCGCAACGGTCTCAGCGTCAGCGCCCGGATAGGATGCGCTCACCACAATCGTCGGCGGCGCAATCTCCGGATACTGTGCAACGGGAAGCAACGTGTAAGAGATTGCACCGATCAGGACGATGAGGATCGATATCACCGATGCAAAGATCGGCCGATCCACGAAGGTGTGCGTAAAGCCCATGCCCCTAACCTTGGGGGTCGGTGGCAGATTGCGGGAGAGTTTCTTCCTTTGGCGTCACCTTCTGCCCGGGCCGAATGCGCGCCAGGCCGTTAATCACAATCTTCTCGTCCCCCGTCAGCCCTGTGCGGATCACCCGGTAACCAAACAGCGTCGGACCGGGACGAACGTCCCGCTGGGAGACGGTGTCATCATCGCCCAAAACATAGACAATACGGCGGTTCTGGTCGCTGGCGACCGCGGCGTCTGGCACAAGGATGCCCTGATAGGGCAGAGAGCCAGGCACGCTCACGCGGCCAAACATGCCTGGCTGCATGATGAAATCCGGATTGGCGAAGCGAGCGCGCAGCCGAATGGTGCCTGAGGCATTGTCAACGCGGTTCTCGGCGAAGTCGAGCGCGCCGTCAAAGGTGCCATCCGACCCATCGGCAAGCGTCACAGTCACCTTCAGTGCCCCCGCCCCTTCCTGGAGACTGCCCTGATTGCGCACACGAGCGTCGCGCGCGTAGCCCAAGAACGCGCGCTCATCGACGTCGAAATAGAACCAGATGGGATCGAGCGAGACGATGTTGGTCAGCGCCGTGTCATCAGCGCTGACCAGGTTGCCGATAGAGATGAAGTTGCGGTCGACTCGCCCCGATACCGCAGCGTTGATCTGGCTAAAGTCCACATTGAGTTCGGCCTGCTGGCGTGCAGCCGTCGCAGCATCGAGATCGGACTGTGCGGTGAGCAGCGCCTCCTGCCGCTGATCGAACACCGCCTCTGAAATCGTTCCCCGATCGACAAGGTCCTGAGCGCGGTCAAACTGGGTCTGCGCAAAATCGACAATCGCAGACGCCGTGCGGGTCCGCGCTTCCGCCTCAGCCAATGCCGCCTGAAACTGCCGCTGGTCGATGGTGAACAGAAGGTCGCCACTTTCCACCAGTTGCCCATCGGTAAAGTGCACGGCCTCCAGGTAGCCGCTCACACGCGAGCGCACCGTCAGATCCTGGATCGCGGCAAACCGGCCAACATAGCTATCCTCTTCCACCACCTGCCGGACAACGGGCTTGGCGACTGTCACGGTGGGAGGGGGTGGCGCCTGGCCGGCACCGCTCGATTGCTCGCCTTGGCACGCAGCCAGGACGAGGACGGCCAGCACAAGGCCTGCCGCCCGAAACCATGTGCGATCGATCATGGAGCCTCCATAGGGATCGCGAGCCGCCCGACCCAGCTACGGGCCCTCACAGGGATGCCTATCGCGAGTGTTTCAAGCAGAGACATGAGTTGACGTTTTTAGATGACAAATCGCGTTGACACCAGTCGCGACAGGCTCCGCTCTCAGGTCAGCGTTGCAGCAGCGAGCCGGTTGCGGAAGGATGAGGCAAAACAACAGCACCGCGGGAGGAATGCCATGGAAAGCACACAGACCGCCGTCCTTGGGGCAGGCGTGATCGGCATGAGCTGGACCGCACTTTTCGCAGCCGCCGGGCACCCCGTCGCGGTTTATGAGCCACGCGATGGCGCTGAGGACGATGTTCGAAGATTCATCCAAACAGCCGCGCCGGCCTTGGAGCAGCTCGGTTTCGCGAAGCCTGGCGATGATCGCGCCGTGACGCTTCACCCAACCCCGGAAGCTGCCGTGGACGGTGCAACGATCATCCAGGAGAACGCGCCGGAAAAGCTTGAGGTCAAACACGCGCTGTACGGCCAAATCGCCCCAGCGCTTGGGAGCGATGCCCTCCTCCTCACGTCCACATCCGGCCTCACCCTCGCCGCGCTACAGGAAGGCTTGCCAGACCCCTCCCGCCTTCTCCTCGCGCATCCCTTCAACCCGCCGCACCTCATCCCGCTGGTGGAGCTCATGGCCAACGAGGCGACGGCGCCGGACGTCTTGCCGCGTGCCAGCGCCTTTTATGAAAGCCTTGGCAAGACCACGATCACGCTGCGCAAAGGCGTCCCTGGGCACGTGGCCAACCGACTTCAGGCGGTGCTGTGGCAAGAGGCTATCCACCTGGCGCGGGAGGGGGTCGCCTCGCTCGCCGACATCGACAAAGCGATCGCCACCGGGCCGGGCCTGCGCTGGGGGATTTTTGGCCCCAGCCTCCTCTTCACGCTCGCGGGCGGCCCCGGCGGCATGCGCTCCTTCGTCGACCACCTCGCCCCCGGCGCCGAACGCTGGTGGACCGATTCGGGCAACGTAACGCTCGACGACGAAACCAAGAACTTTCTCGTCGAAGAAATGGCCAAGGCGATGGACGGCCGCCCTCCCGATGCATTCGCCGCAGAACGCGATCAGGTCCTGCTCGACTTCCTGTCAGCCCGAAAACGCGCCGGCTTGGAGTAACCGCGAAGCTACCGCTCAGCGACCAGGCAGCCACAACGCAATTGGCGGAAACGCGATCAGGAGCGCCACCAGCACAAGCGAGCAAAAGATAAACGGCAGCGCCGCCATATAGATCTGCCGCATAGTCGTCCCGGGCGGCGACACGCCTTTCATGACGAAGAGAAGCAGCCCGAACGGCGGCGTCGTAAAGCTGATCTCGAGCGCCAGCAGCATCACGATCCCGAACCAAATCGGATCGAACCCAAGGCTGATCGCCAGCGGAAAGAAGATCGGCACCGTGAGGAGCATGATCGAAATCTGCTCCATGAACATGCCCAGAAGCAGCAGCACCGCGAACATCGCAATCAGCATCGTGACCGGATCAAGCTCAAACCCGGTCGCCCAATTGATCAACCCGCGCGAGGCCCCTGAAAACGCCAATAACTGCGAGAACGTCGCCGAGCCAAACACGATGAGATATGCCATCAGCGTCACCCGCAATGCCCCCTCAATGGAGCGGCGGATGGCGCTCAACGTCAGGCATCGGAACGCTGCGGCTAGCAAAAAAACGCCGAGCGCCCCAAACGCGGCAGCCTCAGAGGGCGTGGCGATGCCCCCCAGCATCAACGCCACGATGACCACCATCACGCCGACCATCGGTACAATGTCGCGCAGCACCAGCATGAGTTTGGTGGACAGCGGCGTTGGATCCACCTCGTAGGCCGGTGCAGCGTCGGGCGCTAACGCCACCTGCAGCCGGATCATCGCCACATAAAGCACGGCCAGGATCAACCCCGGCACGATCCCAGCGATGAGCAGCCCGCCCACATCGATTTCCGCCAGCGTCGCCAAAAGCACAGCGAGCGCGGACGGCGGAATGATGATCGCAAGTCCGCCTGTGCCGAGGATCGGCCCAATGGACATGTACGGCTTATAGCCCCGCTTCCCCATTTCCGGGACCATCAGCGAGCCGAGAAGCGCAGTGGATCCCATGGACGAACCGGACAGCGTCGCAAACGCGGTCCCACCCGCGACCGTCACGTACGACAGTCGCCCCGGCAAACGTCCCAGCAGCCTGTCGATGGCGGCAAACATTCGCCCGCCAAGCCCAGTTTGGAAAAACAGTTCGCCCATGAGCAAAAACAGCGGGATCGGCACCAGCGCAAACGAGGTCAGCGCGCCAAACCCGTTGTTGAGCATCAGCGTAATGCCGCGCTCGCCACCCATGAACAGCCAGGCGCCGATGATGTTGGCGCCCAAAAACGCCAGCGCCACCGGCATCCCAAGCGCCATCAGAAAAACGATGGAGCCGATCAAGAGCGCCAGAACGAACGGCCAATCTAGACACATCACTCGTGAAAGCCCGCCTCGCC
>CAKZYH010000197.1 GCA_937884725.1 uncultured Paracoccaceae bacterium | reverse complement strand
GCGTCTTCGCGATCTCAACGATCTTGCCGCCCGACACCCCGATATCGACCGTCTCATCCGGCGATCCCACAAGCCGGGCAGCGTGGAGAGTAAGGTCCATGGGGCGCATTCCTCTATCTCATCAAACTCAAAACGCGACGCTGTCCACGCGCCAGCCATAACCTGCAGCGCGCAGATGCCGGTGGCGCGGCCGCAGCCGCTGACAAAGAAAGTGCAAATTTGCTGCCGACTAATTGGCGCCGGTCAGTTGGGCGCAGACGGCGCTATCGCCCGCACCCGCCGTCGCATACTGCGAAAACCCCGGCGACAGCGACATCAGCGCAATCGTCACGCCGTTCGTCCAACCAAAACCGTCCTGCAGGCGATACTCGCCCCCGCCGCCAGGGCGCATCTCAGTCACATCGTATTTTTCGAGCAATCGCCCCGTATTGCAGTAGGTGCGGGTGACGGTCCGGAGCCAGCGCTCAGCAATCTGCAAAGCAAGATCAGTCTCGCCGTATTGCAGTAAACCTTGGGCGGACAACCAGTGAAGCGGCGCCCAACCATTGGGATCGTCCCACTGCTGCCCTGACGAAACGAGCGTCGTCAGAATACCGCCTGACGCAAGCAGCCGCTCCTCCACAAGGTCGGCCGTGCGCGCCGCCTGTTCCGCCGTCGCAACCTCAAAAAACAACGGATAAACAACCGCAGCCGTAATCGGCGTCCGGCGTTCAGCCTTCAGGAGATCATAGTCGAAAAACGCGCCGCGCTCCTCGTCCCACAAGTATTTGTTCATGGCATCGCGCCGACGTTCTGCCCGCTCGCCATACTCAGCCTCGCAGTCGGCATCGCCCGACGCCCCGCACCCCATCGCAATAGCCCGCTCAAGACCATAGAGGAGGCTATTCAGATCGGCCGGCAAAATGTTGAGCGTCTCGCTGCTCGCAAGCCCACCGCCCTCGGCCATCCATCGCGAAGAAAAATCCCACCCGCTCTCAGCCGTCGCCCGCAACGTGCGATAAATGACCGGCAGCGCACGTTCCCCGGCCTCAGCCTCGCGCACATCCACCAAATACGATTCATCGCGCGGAACATCGCGCGCGTCGTAGTAACGGTTCAGTATTGCGCCATCAGCCAACCGAACGACCCGCTTGTCCGCCGCGCCAGTCTCAACATCGCCCTGACCGTTCATCCAAAAGGCATGCTCGCGCTTCAGCTGCCCCAAGTATTGCGCATACTCTTGCGCGGGGTCGTCAGGAGATAGCAATCCCACCATCATGAAGAAAAACGGCGGCTGAGACCGGCTCAGATAGTAGGCTCGGTTAGCATTCGGCACAAAGCCAAAGCGATCGATCAAATACGCAAAGTTATCGACCATCGATTTGGCCAGCGGCGCCTGCGCCTCACCGAAGCCAAGCATTGTGAAATAGCTGTCCCAATAATACACCTCTCTAAACCGACCGCCCGGCACCACGTAAGGATGCGGAAGCGCAATCAGAGACGACCCAGGCGTGGTCGCGCCGCTGGTGCGCGTGAGCAAAGGCCAAAGCGCGGCAATGTGATCGGCGAGCCCGAGCCCAGCCGCGGGCGCCTCAACAGTAACCTCCGCCGGAAACTCAAAATGAGCGTCAACAAAGGCCTTCAGTTCAGCGGGACAGTCCGGCGCCTCGTCTCGGTAGTTGTTCATGATCGTCTCAACAGAGAACAACGGAACAACGTCCACCCAATCCTTAGCATCAACAATATCGGCAAGCGCGACGGCCTGAAACAACCCATCATAGACAATCGAAGGAGGCGCAGGCGCCACCACACCAGCCGCGTCGAGCGTCTCTTCCTGTGCGATGGCCACCGGCGCCGACGCTGCAAACGCTGCCGCCAAGAGAAGCGAGCGAACCGAGCTGACAACGCAACGGGTACTGCGGGATGTCAGTCTCATGCCTTCGCTCTCCAATCAGATCCATGATTGCGAGCGTAGTACCGAGAGGGCTGACACGCGAGAGCAAACCCGGCGTCACGGCGCCAGAAGCGATCTCACACGTGCGCGATCCGCAGCCTCACCGACCGCCCAAATCCCGCAAAAGCGCCGTCCACGCCCGCACCCCCTCATCGAGCGCGCTCAACCGGAAAAACTCGTTCGGCGCATGAAAGTCCTCATCCGCCGTCGAGAACGACAGTGTTACGGTATCAACACCGAGCCGCTCCTTGAAGATCGCCGACAACGGCAGCGTGCCGCCCACCTTCACCCGGTGCGGCCGCACGCCCTCCGACGATGTCAGCGCCCGTTCCACCGCGGCCAAGAGCGGGTGGTCCGGCGGCACCTCATAGGCGGGCGTCCCGCGATCCTGATCCTCAAAGATCAGCTCTGCGTATGCCGGACAATGCGCCTCCAAATGCGCCTTCAGCAGGCCGCCCGTCCGCGCCGGACTTTGGCCCGGAACCAGCCGCGTCGTCAGCTTCGCGCTCGCCTCCGCTGGCGTCACAGTCTTCCCGCCCGGCCCAGTATAGCCACCCCAAAGCCCGTTGATCTCGATGGTCGGACGCAGCCAAAGCCGCTCCAACGTCGTGAACTGCGGCTCGCCATGCGCCTTCGCCCCCGCCGGTGCCAGCCAAGCCGCCTCATCAAACGGCAGCGCGGCAAACCCCTCCCGCTCGCCGGGATGTGCCTTGCGCACATCATCGTACCAACCGTCGACCGCGATGGATCCATCCTCGCGATGGAGGCTCGCGAGAAGACGAGCCAGCACCGCCGGCGCATTCGGCACAGCCCCGCCATAGCGCCCCGAGTGCAAGTCCTTCCAGGCCGTCCGCACGGTCACCTCGTACCCAGCATTGCCCCGCGTCCCCACATTCACGGTCGAAAGGTCAGCCCGCCAACGCGCTCCATCGGCGGAAATTACCGCATCCGCACTCAGTCGGTTCCGGTGGCTCTCACACAGCGCCGCGAGTGTTTTGGATCCAATTTCCTCCTCACCCTCCAGCAGGATTTTGATGTTGACCGGCAACCGCCCCTCAACCTTCAAAAACGCAAAAAGCGTCTCCAGCGCGATGGCGACCGGCCCTTTGTCGTCCGACACGCCGCGCCCATAGAGCCGTCCATCGCGCACGGTCGGCTCAAACGGCGGCGAATGCCACAGATCGACCGGATCAGGCGGCTGCACATCATAGTGCCCATAAACCAGGTAGGTCGGGCCCTCAGCTCCCAGCCATTCGCCCACCACCGCCGGATGACCGCCAGCGTCAATCTCGCCGACATTCTGAAATCCGGCCGCTGACAGCCGCGCCTTCAAAAGCGCCCGCGCCGCCGCCATCCCCGCGCCATAGGCGGGATCAGTGCTCACCGAGGGGAGGGCAGCATACTCCATCAACCGGTCCAGTATTCGCCTGCCCGCAAGCTCGCCTTGAAGGTGGGCCAGAACCCGATCGCTCACGCCCGCCCCCCATCCACCGACAGCACCTGCCCCGTAATCCAAGCCGCCTGGTCGCTGGCGAGGAACAGCGTCGCCCCAGCGATGTCTTCGGGTGTCCCAAGCCGCCGTGTGTGAATGGACGCCACCAATCGGTGCTGCCCGTCCTTGCCCATCGCCTCCCACTGCCTCTCAGTGGTCGGGTTGGACCGCACAAAGCCAGGTGCAACGGCATTCACAGTGATCCCATCCGGCCCCAACTCCAGCGCCAGCTGCCGCGTCAGCCCCACCAGCGCGTGCTTTGCTGCGGTATAGGCCTGGATCCCAGTCAGCGAAGGCCGCAGCCCAGCCCCCGACGCAATCGCAACAATCCGCCCGCCGCCAGCTGCCCGCATCCCAGGCGCCGCCGCCTGAGCAAGCCAGAAAAACGCATCCGTGTTCACCGCAAAAATCGGCCGCCAATCCGCCTCATCCACTGCCGTCAGCGGCTTCCCGGCCTGTCCACAGGTGCCACCCGCCGCGTGCACGACAATGCGCGGCGCACCGCCCGCACCCCACTCATCGAACATGGCGTGCACCGCCGCCCGGTTGCCCAAATCGATCACCCGCGCATCGACGCCCAGCGTTCCCGCACCATCACGCAGCCGCTCGCCATCGATATCGGCCACCGTCACCGCACAGCCGGCCTCGCGAAACATCCGCGCAATGGCAAAGCCGATCCCTTGTGCCGCGCCCGTCACCAAAACCGGGGAGGGAGAAAATGTGAGCTGCATCCGAGGTCCCTAACCCTCAGCCAGCGCAAAGAAAGTCTCCGCCGACATCTCCCGCCGCCCATCCTCAATGTCGTGAATGAGCGCCTGCAAGCGCGCCATGTACGGAGTCGCGATCCCAGCCTCTGCCCCGAGCCGCACCACCGCGCCGACCTGCTGGTCCACCTCGGTCTTGCGCTTGCGCACCGCCAAATCGCGATAAATCCCGGTGTGGGTCTTGGCGGTCTTGGAATTAAACTCCGCAAGCGCCGCGATGGACGCCCTCGCCGCAGCCTCGCTGCCGCCCGGCATAAACGCATCCGGCTCAAACCCATTAAAGCCCTTCGGCGACACGTCCCGCGCCCGCGCCACGGCCATCACCTCCCGCCCCAGCGCGATAAAGATGTCCGTCCGCGCCGGATCGGCAAAATTCTGCGTCATGGAATCCGGCGTAAGCGCCGTCCCAAACAGAAGCGCCCCGTACCCAAGCTTGCCCCACAGGTACGCAAAAATGTCATCCGTCAGCACAGCATCGGGCTCAAACTTTTGCATCAGCCCATAGAGCGCCCGCGTCCGCTCGCGGATCGTGCGATCCAACTCCCCGACCACCACAGCCCCGCGGTTGCCATACAAAATCATGCCAGGCTCCAGCCAATCCGCGCCGAAATTGACGAACGCCCCCATGGTGCGCTCCGCCCCCACAGCCTCGGCAATGTCCAGCTCATTCAGCCCGTTTTGCGCCGACACCACATAGCCGTCGTCCGCCAAATGCGGCGCCAACGCCGCCACAGCCGCCGCCGTATGCTGCGCCTTCACCGCCAAAATCACCCGCCCAAACCGCCCGACCACACCGTCAGGCGTGACCGCCGGCACAGGCTGCCGAAACTCCTCCACCGGCCCCACAATCTCCAGCCCCGGCCCAGCGCAGGCCGCCACGTGTTCGGCCACCGTATCGACCAGCAAAACATCCTCACCGGCCCGGGCCAGATACGCGCCGATCGTGCCCCCGATGGCCCCCGCGCCCCAGATCAACAGCCGCGGATCGTCAGCCACGCTCAAACACCCCAAGGCCCTTCAAGAACCTCGCGCGTCTCCGCCACGCCCACCTGCCACAGCGCGTTCATCGCCTCATCAGGCTTCTGATAAACGCTCCCAAAGCTCCCATCCCCCAGGAGCTCGCGGCCGGCCCCCGGGGGCCCCGCCTTAAACATCACCATGTCTAGCGGCGCCTTCTCCCCATCAGGCGCCGGCGCATGCGCGAGCCGTGTCCACGGAAAGTTCTCCATCCAGTTCGCATGGCTG
This sequence comes from uncultured Paracoccaceae bacterium, assembly GCA_937884725.1. Taxonomy (GTDB): domain Bacteria; phylum Pseudomonadota; class Alphaproteobacteria; order Rhizobiales; family Amorphaceae; genus Acuticoccus. Next base: position 7,700 of record CAKZYH010000197.1, on the reverse strand, counting down.
CCGCCCGGCCCAATCTCCTGCACCTTCGCGAAGGTCTTTGGCGCCTTCCACCACTCGTGAAATTTGATCGACAGCCGCGGGTCTTCCATCATCAATTCGCTGCACAGCGCGCCCACCGGCGAGTTCCCGCCATGCCCGCTGACAATCAAAATCCGCCGAAATCCGCCCCGCGCCATCGACGCGACTACATCACGCACCACCGCGAGCAGCGTCTCCACCCGCAGCGTCACCGTCCCCGGATAGGCCGAGAAATACGGCGCGAGCCCGTAGGGCATCACCGGAAACACCGGCACCCCCAGCGGCGCCGCCGCCTCCACCGACACCCGCTCGGCCAAAATGGAATCCACGCTCAGCGACAGTTGCGCGTGCTGCTCGGTGGAGCCGATGGGCAAAATGCACCGCGTGTCGGCCTCAACCTGCTTTGCCACCTCGGGCCAATTCATCTCCGCAATCCGCACGCCCAAGGCCTCCTGCCCGATGTTTCACCACGCCTAATACGTCAGCAAATTTCGCGCTGCCAACCACCCTAGCTTTGTTGACACCTCCCGCCACGACGATAACCATACCCTCAATCAACGCAGCTTACCCGCCCCCGGTCGGGTTCGGATCCTTGGATCCCAAGCCTCTGTGCTTCGTGAAAGGGTTGAATATGAAGCCATTTTCTTGGGCCATCGCTCTCGGCGGCCTCCTTGTGGCCACCGCAGCCGGTGCCCAAACCCTCACAGTCGGTGTCCGCGGCGGCCCCGAGTCCATGGACCCGCACTTCTCCGCCCTCGGCCCCCAAGCCGACGCCGTCAAACACATCTACGACACGCTCGTCGGTACCGGCGTCGACCTCCAGCTCGAGCCGAGCCTCGCCACATCTTGGGAGCCCATCGACGACGTCACCTGGGAATTCAAACTGCGCGAAGGCGTGAAATTCCACGACGGCTCCGACTTTACCGCTGAGGACGTCAAATTCTCCATCGAGCGGATCCCGAACGTCACCGGCCCGACCACCATGGAAATCTACATCCGGCGCATCGCCGACGTGGAGATCGTTGACGACTACACGCTGCGCATCACCACCGACGGCCCGGCGGCAACGCTCCCCTTCGACTTCGTGCGCCTCTTCATCGTGAGCTCCGCCGCCGCCGCCGACTTCTCCGACATTGAAAGCGCCACCGAGGGCTTCAACTCCGGCGAAGCCGCCATCGGCACAGGCCCCTTCAAATACGTCTCGTGGGAGCCCAAAGGCGAACTCGTCCTGGAGCGCTTTGACGACCACTGGCGCGGTGCCGCCCCCTGGGAAAGCGTCGTCCGCCGCGAAATCTCTGACGATTCCTCCCGCCTCGCGGCCCTCAAAGCCGGCGATGTCGACCTCATCAACTACGTCTCCTCCGCCGACTACCTGGCGCTGGAGCGCGACAACGACATCAACACCTTCCTCGGCGACTCGGTTTACGTCATGAACCTGCAGCTCGACCAACGGGACGAAACCCCGAAGGTCTACGCCAAGGACGGCAGCCCACTCGGCGAAAACCCGTTCCAAAAGAAGGCCGTGCGTGAGGCGCTCGACCTCGCCATCGACCGCGAAACCATGGTCGACATCGTGCTCGAAGGCCTCGGCACTCCCGCCCGTCAGCTGATGCCCGAAGGCTTCTTCGGCTCCTCCGACGAGATCGAAGCCAAGCCCTACGACCCCGACCGCGCCATGGAACTCCTCGCCGAAGCCGGCTACCCGGACGGCTTCGCCATGGACCTTTACTGCACCAACGACCGCCTGCCGGGCGATGGCGCCATCTGCGAAGGCCTTGGCCAAATGTTCGCGCAGATCGGCATTGACACCAACGTCAACGCCATCTCCCGCTCGGTCTACTTCCCCGCCCAAGCGCGCAAAGAATACTCAGCCTTCATGAACGGCTGGGGCACGCTCACCGGCGAAGCGTCCTACACGCTGGGCTCCCTCGCTCACTCCCCCAACGAGGAAGTGCGCATGGGCGCGTTCAACCGCATCGAGTACGAAAACCCTGAAGTCGACCGCCTCATGCAGGCCGGCTCCAAGGAACTCGACGCCGACAAACGCCGCGCCTTCTACGAGGAAGCTATGAAGCTGACCGTCGAAGACCGCGCGTACCTGCCCATCGTGGTCCTGCAAACCGTCTGGGCCGCGAACGCTGACGCCGTCGGCGACGTCGCCACCCGCGCCGATGAAGAAACCCTCGCGTTCTACATCCAGCCCGCTTCGTGATCGCTCCCATCAACGCCCGTCGCCACTTGGCGGCGGGCCCCTCTGACGGCAAATTCTCAGCGTAGCCGCACCCTTTGACAGGCTTTCTCATCCAGCGCCTGCTTCAGGCGATCGTCATTATGGCGGTCATGTCGGTGATCGTCTTCGCCGGCGTCTACGCCATCGGCAATCCGCTGGAAGTCCTCCTGCCGCCCGAGGCACCGCAGGACATCCGCGACGCCGTCATCAAGCGCTTCGGCCTCGACCGCCCCCTGTGGGAGCAGTACGGCCTTTACATCTACAACCTCTTCCAGGGCGATCTCGGCCGGTCCTACATCTACAACGAGCCGGTCCTTCAGCTCATCTTCGGCCGCCTCCCGGCCACCATCGAGCTTGTCCTCACGTCAGTCATCGGCGCCCTCGTCATCGGCGTGCCGCTCGGTATTTGGGCCGGCTACCGCCCCAACGCGTTTTCCTCCCGCGCCATCATGGCGGTCTCCATCCTCGGCTTCTCGGTGCCGACCTTCTGGATCGGCCTCATCTTGATCCTCACCTTCGCGGTGAACCTCGGCTGGCTCCCCTCGGGCGGCCGCGGCGATACCGTCGAGGTCCTCGGCGTCGCCTGGAGCGTCTTCACCCTCGACGGCTGGTCCCACCTCATCTTGCCAGCGACCAACCTCGCACTCTTCAAGCTCGCCATCATGATCCGCCTCGCCCGCGCCGGCACCCGCGAAGTCATGCTCTCCGACACGGTCAAGTTCGCCCGCGCCGCCGGCATTTCCGAAGGCACCATCATCCGCCGTCACGTCCTGAAGCTCATCTCCATTCCCATCGCGACAGTCTTCGGCCTCGAACTCGGCTCAACGCTCGCCTTCGCCGTCGTGACCGAAACCATCTTCGCCTGGCCAGGGGTCGGCAAACTCATCATCGACAGCATCCAAAATCTCGATCGCCCCGTGATGATGGCCTACCTCATCCTCACCGCAGGCCTCTTCGTGACCATCAACCTGGTGGTCGACCTCGTCTACGCGCTGCTCGACCCGCGCCTGCGCCGACGCGCTGCCCCATGAGCCCGGCATGATGAGGCCCGCATGACCGACGCCAGCGCGCCGCGTGCCATCTCCCCATTCCGCCGGTTCTGGTCCCGCTTCTTCGAGGACCGGATCGCGGTCGCCGCCCTCATCGTGGTGATCGTCTTCGCGGCGCTCGCCTTCCTCGCCCCCTGGATCGCCCCCCAAGACCCCTACGATCTCGCCGGCCTCTCCTTGCGCGACGCCCGCCGCCCGCCCGGCTACGTCGGCTCAGGCGGCTACGTCCATTGGCTCGGCACCGACGCCCAAGGCCGCGATCTCCTCTCAGCGATCCTCTACGGCTTGCGCGTTTCCATCCAAATCGGCATCGCCGCCGGCGCCGTCGCCCTCACCATCGGCACAACCGTCGGCATCGTCGCCGCCTACGCGAGAGGCTTTACCGAGAGCGTCCTGATGCGGGTCGTCGATCTGCAACTCTCTTTCCCGCCGATCCTTCTCGCCCTCGTCCTCGTGGCGGTCCTCGGCCAAGGCAAAATGCAGCTCGTCGTCGCGCTGGTGACGGCCCAGTACGCTTACTTCGCCCGCACAGCCTACGGAGCCGCCTCCGCCGAACGCGCGAAGGACTATGTGGAGGCCGCCGCCGCAACGCCCCTGTCGGGCGCGCGCATCGTCTTCCGCCATCTCCTGCCCAACGCCATGCCAGCGCTCATCGTGGTCGCCACCGTGCAGATCGCCTACGCCATCGCGCTGGAAGCAACGCTCTCCTTCCTCGGCCTCGGCCTGCCGGTCACCGAACCCTCGCTGGGCATGCTCATCTCCAACGGCGTCAAATACATGATGAGCGGCCGCACCTGGATCTCCGTCTACCCCGGCATCGCGCTCATCATCCTCATCGTCGCCATCAACCTCGTCGGCGACCATGTGCGCGACATCCTCAATCCGCGGCTCGAAAAGTGACCATTCTCACCGTCGATAACCTGGTCACCCAATTCTTCACCCGCTCCGGCGTGGTGACGGCGGTGGACGGCGTCTCGTTCGACATAAAGCGCGGCGAAATCGTCGGCCTCGTCGGCGAATCGGGCTCCGGCAAATCCGTCACCGGATTCTCACTCCTCGGCCTTGTCGACCAACCCGGCCGCGTCACCTCAGGCTCCATCCGCCTCGGCGGCGAAGAACTCGTCGGTAAATCGGACCGCGACATGCGCGCCATCCGCGGCGCCCGCATCGCGATGGTCTTCCAAGACCCGCTGATGACGTTAAACCCCGTCATCACCATCGGCGCCCAAATGCGCCTTGCTATCCGCGCCCACGGCGCAGTCAGCCGCCGCGCCGCCGACGAACGCGCCGCAGAATTCCTCACGAAGGTCGGCATCCGCGAGGCCCGCGCCCGCCTCTCCGCCTACCCGCACGAGTTTTCCGGCGGCATGCGCCAGCGCGTTGCCATCGCCATCGCGCTGCTTCTGGGCTCCGAACTCATCGTCGCGGACGAGCCCACCACCGCGCTCGACGTCTCGATCCAGGCCCAAATCCTCGACGAAGTGCGCGAACTCGCCGCCGAAAGCGGCACCGCGCTCCTGTGGATCAGCCACGACCTTGCCGTCGTCGCCTCGCTCGCCTCACGCGTCCTCGTGATGTACCGCGGCAAGATCGTCGAGACCGGCCCGACCAGCAAAGTCCTCGCCGCCCCCCAACACGCCTACACCGCAGGCCTTCTCGCCTCCCTCCCGGCAATGGCGACCCCCGGCACGCCGCTCTCCGTCTTCCGCCCCGAAACGATGACCGTGGAGCGCCCCGAACCCGTTGCGCTCCCGCCATCTCCCAGCGCCGGACAGCCCTTCGTCACCGTCACCAACGCCGTCAAACACTTCGTCCCCTCGCGCACCCTCGGCGACAAGATCGCAGCAAAAATCACCGCCAATCCCGGCCAACCGACGGTGAAGGCGGTGGACGGCGTCTCGCTCACCATCGCAAAGGGCGAGACGCTTGGCCTGGTGGGCGAATCTGGCTCCGGCAAATCAACGCTCGGCCGGATGATCGCCGGCATTCTCGCCCCCACCAGCGGCACAGTCACCATGGACGGCGCGCCCGTGATGGAGGGCGGTCGCAAAGCCGGCACCCGGATCCAAACCGTCTTCCAAGACCCGTTTGCCTCGCTCGATCCACGCATGCGTGTCGGCGATATCGTCGCCGAAGGCCCGCTCGCGCACGGCCTCACAAACAAGTCCGATCGCGTCGCCTACGTCGCCGGCCACCTCTCCCGCGCCGGCCTCGACCCCGGCCTCGCAACCCGCTTTCCGCACCAATTTTCGGGCGGTCAGCGCCAACGCATCGCCATCGCCCGCGCCCTCGCCATGCAGCCCGAGGTGCTCGTGTGCGACGAGCCCGTCTCATCCCTAGACGTCTCGATCCAGGCCCAGATCATCAATCTTTTCTTAGAGCTGAAACGAGACCTAAACCTCACAATCCTCTTCATTTCCCACGACCTATCCGTGGTCCGCCACCTCAGCGACCGCATCGCGATCATGCTGAACGGCCGCATCGTGGAAGAGGGCATCACCGAAACAGTCTACGAGACCCCGCAGGACGACTACACAAAGCGCCTGCTCGCCGCCGTCCCCAAACTCAGCGCCGCCGCTTAAAGGCCCTTAAGCCGCCCAAGGAATGTTCCGCGGCGGGCCAGAGCGCGCCACGGCGCCATAAAGCGTCTCGTCCGGCATCGCCTGAGCCAGCAGCGCACGAAGCTCGATCAGCTGATCGATATCGATCCCGGTCGCAAAGCCCTTGGTCTCACACAAAAACACCAAGTCCTCGAAGACGATGTTGCCCGTGGCCCCAGGCGCAAACGGACACCCGCCGAGCCCACCCAGCGCCCCATCCAGAATCCGGCACCCTTCATCAAGCGCCGCCGACGCATTGCTGAGCCCAAGCCCGCGCGTGTCATGCAGATGAATGGCGAAGGGTCTCTCCCCAATCGCGGCCCGCAACTCACGGCAAAGCCCGGTCACCTGCCGCGGCCCTGCAAATCCCACCGTATCGGCAAGCGCCACCACATCAGCCCCAGCCGCCAGGCACTCTTCGGCAAGCCGCACCACATCCCCCGGCGCCACAGGCCCAGCAATCGAGCACCCAAACGACATCGACAGCCCAACGTGAACAACGGGCGACTTATCCCCCTCACGCGCCAGCGCCGCAGCCCGCCCGACAAGTTCCACGGCCTCCTTCTGGCTCCGCCGCGCGTTCGCCTGGCTGTGCTCCTCAGTCGCCGAGACAACGCACACCAACTCATCAACGCCAGCTGCCAGCGCATCATTGATCCCACGCTCATTGAGCGCCAGCGCCGCGCACCGCGCGCCCGGCAGACCGGCAACCTCCGCCGTCAATTCCGCCACATCAGCAAACTGCGGAAAGCGTTTCGCAGGCAGGAACGATCCCACCTCAAAGTGCGTCACGCCAGCAGCATGCTCTCGTTGGATCCAATCCCGCTTCGCGTCCGTATCGGGAAACGTTTTGACCAGCTGCAACCCATCGCGAAGCCCCACCTCACGCAGGATCACCCGGTCGGTAGGATACAGCTCATCCACCCTCACTGCGCAGCCTCCTGGCTAATCCCCAGCTCCGCAAAAATCTCAGCGGTGTGCTCCCCCAGCGCGGGCAAATCCGCGGTCGCCCCGCTGGGATTGTATCCATTAATCTCAATCGGCATCCCCGGCGCGGTAAAATCCTGCCGGCCCGGATAGCGCGACGAGACCAGCCCACCAGGCCGGTTCACGTGAGGATCGTCATACATCTCCGCAGGCCGCGCGACGGGCGAGAACAGAAGGTCGTTGGCCTCAAATGTCGCGACCAGCTCATCAAAATCCCGGCTCCCAACCTTCTTGGCAATCAGCGGGATCGTCCGGTCCCGACCATCAATCTGCTGCATCCGCGTCTGCAGCCCCGGATCGCTGAGAAGGTGCTCAAGATCAAGAACGTGGCACAGCTTAGACCACTGCCCATCTGTCGCCGCGCCGAGGAAAATCTGCCGCCCATCCCGCGTCGTGAACAAGTCGTAGACCGACCAGGAAAACGCCCGCTCCGGCATCGGCGGCGCCTCAACCCCTTCAATCGCGTACTGAACCATATGCTGCGAGACGAGGAGCAGGCAGTTTTCAAACAGCCCCGCCCGCACTTCAGCGCCAACCCCAGTTTTGCCCCGCGCATAAAGCGCCGCAATCACCGAATAAGCCCCGAAGAGGCCACCCATAATGTCGTTGGCGGACGAGCCAATCCGGAGCGGCCTCCCCGGCGGGCCGGTCATGTAGGCCATGCCGGTCATCATCTGAACGACCTCGTCCATCGCCGCGCGCTTCTCATACGGCCCGCTCAAGAACCCCTTGCACGACGCCGTGATGAGGCTCGGATACTTCGCCCGCAGCGTCGCCGGATCGAGCTGCATCTTAGCAAGCGTTTCATCGCGAAAA
>CAKZYH010000196.1 GCA_937884725.1 uncultured Paracoccaceae bacterium | reverse complement strand
ACCCACCACAGGTGGGCCGCCATCTCCATGTCGCCGTACCACGCGATGCGCGGTTTATAAAAGCGGCCGATGGGCAGCCCGTGAAGCTGGGTGTAGTTGATGCCCACAGGTTGCAGTGTTGCACCGGAGCCTGCGAGCTTTGCGACGCCCCCCACCAACGCGGTGCGGAAGGGCAGGACATGAACACCGTTCGACGAGGTGCCCTCCCCAAACAGGACGAGCACATCTCCACCGTTGAGCCGGTCGGCGATCTCGTTCGCGACGGCGCCGGTTTTGGCGCGTTTTTGACGCTCCACGAACACGGACCGCTGAAGTTTCGCGAAGAGGCCGAAGATGGGCCAGGTGGCGACCTCGGACTTTGAGATGAACGATAGCTCGGTGACCGCGCCAAGCACCGTGATGTCGAGCCAGGAGACATGGTTGGCGACGAGGAGGAGTGGGCGCTGGGGCGGTAGTTCCCCATGGATGTGGATGCGGATCCCGATGCTGCGCGTGGCGGCGCGGTGCCACAGGGGCGGCAGCCGGCGCTGCATGGACTTGATGCCAAGCGCCAGAGCGATGGCTTGGAGGGGGATCAGCAGGAACGACAGCAGCGCCAACGCCATGACGGCCAGAATCGCCCGGATGGTGCGGATCATGAGACCATCCTGGCGATTGTCGCGCTCGGCCGGAGCGTTGGCTGGTCCATGTCGAGGCGCAGGGTCAGCGCTGAGCGGCGTTCATTTTGCCCGTTGGCGTAGTAGTCGGGCCGTTCGCCGACCGTTTGGAAGCCTGCCTTTTTGTACAGCGCCAAGGCGGCTTCGTTCGCGGGGTCCACTTCCAGAAACACCGCACCAACGCGCTCGGCGTAGAGGTGGCGCAGCGCGGCGTTGAGGAGCATCCGGCCAAGCCCGCCTTTGCGCTGCTTGGGGTGCACGGCCATGGTGAGGACTTCGGCTTCGTCGGCGGCTTGGCGCACGGTGATGAAACCGATGGGGCGCCGGCTGGCGGTGGCGGAGCCGCGGCGGACGACGAAGGTGGTGACGCCCGGCGTGTCGTTAAGCGCGGCTTGCTCGTCAGCGGACCAGGCAACGGGGAAGGACGCGCCGTGAATGTCTTCCAGAACTTCGTAGTCGCGGGGTTTGGCCTGATCGACCACCCGCGGCGTGGACCAAAGGTTCAGCATTTCGATCCCTGTGACACCGCCATACTCCGCCACAACTCTTAACGTCGCGCCAGGGCTTTGTGGCGCTGCGGTGCCGCATCCGGGTCTGCGAGGTAAAGAGCCTGTGGAGGGTTTGCCGCTGGGTCGAGCGAGGCTGCGAGGCGCGCGAGGTGGCGCAGCTCGAGTTGGTCCACCGTCCGGGCGCCATCGAGCAGCGGTGCGGGGCCGTAAGCGACGACCGTTGCGCTGTGTTGTGTTGCGAGGCGCTGCGCGTCGGGGAGCGACAGGCGGGCGGGGGGCGGCGCATCTGTCACGCCATAGAGCCCCGCGTAGACGTTGCCGTGGCGCGCGTCGGTGATGGCGAGGGCGGGACCGTCCACTGCGGCGGCGAGGACGGCAAGCGTGCTGATGCCGACCACAGGCCAGGCGCGCGGTGCGGCGATCCCCTGAGCGTAGGCAAGGCCAACGCGCACGCCTGTGAAGGAGCCGGGGCCTGTCGTGACGGCGATGCGGTCGATCCGATCCCATCCGGCCGCGGAGAGCACATCGGCGGCGTGGTGGACGATGGCTTCAGCGTTGCCCTTTGCGGGGCCGCCGGACGCCGCGAGAACGGTGCCGGCGTCATCGAACGCTGCGGCCTGGCAGTGGTCGAGGGCCGTGTCGATGGCGAGGATCGCCATGGCGGCGCGCTATTCGACGGGGCGAACCTCGACGATCTCTGGGATGAAGTGCTTCAGGAGGTTCTGGATCCCCATTTGCAGCGTCATGGTCGATGACGGGCAGCCGGCGCAGGCGCCGCGCATCGCAAGATGGACAACGCCGTCGCGGTAGGAGCGGAAAATGATATCGCCGCCATCGTTGGCGACGGCCGGGCGGACGCGCTCATCGAGGATTTCCTTAATGACAGCCACGATGTTGGCGTCGGCTTCGTCGAACTCCTCTTTGCCATCATCGGCCGGCACCTCGTCCGGGTTCGCGATGACAGGATCGCCGGAGAGATAGTGCTCCATGATGGCGCCCAGGATGCCAGGCTTGGCGTGATCCCAGGGCAGGCCTTCGCGCTTGGTAACCGACACGAAGTCGTAGCCGAAGAAGACGCCTTCAACACCGTCGACGCCGAACAGACGCTGGGCGAGCGGCGAGGAGGAGGCTTCGGACACATCGCGGTAGTCCGCGACACCGAATTCCATGACGGTTTTGCCCGGCAGGAATTTGACCGTTTCCGGGTTCGGGGTTGATTCGGTCTGGATGAACATGGCCGCCCTCACTCTCTCCACTCACGGTGAAATAGGCCGGCGTGCGGCGGGCAACAACACTTGGCGCTGCGCGCAACGCCACGATATGCGCTATGGCACGCATAATGAGGACGCCATGGCAAACCCCGCCCCCGGATTTTTGCGCAAACCCGACCACACCATCACCTTGCGCGAAGGCGTTGCGGCGTCGGTGAGCTTTGACGGGGTGCCCGTGGCCGTGACGCGGGCGGCGGTGATGCTCGAGGAGGTGGGATATCCGCCCCGGGCCTACATTCCGCGCGCCGATATCGTGGCGTCTTTGAACGAAACCACGAAGCGCACCCACTGCCCGTTCAAAGGTGACACCCGCTATTTTGCAGTCAGCGTCGAGGGCGCTGAGGTGCCTGATGCGGCCTGGACCTATCCGGAGCCGTTCGACGAGATGCTTCCGATCGCTGGGCTGATCGCCTTTGACGACCGGTTCTCACTCAGCTTGGAGTGACGGGCCGGGCGGTGGGTTGAACGCAGCGTCGGTGTCGAACTGTTCGCCGATGGCGATGTCGACGAACACCATGAAATGGTCTGACGCCTCCATGAGGTCTGAGTGCTCGTGGCCGGGCGGACCCCTCACGACACCGGCCTCGGTGGCTGTCCCGGCGTTTTGGGATCCAAGGACATAGTCGACCCTGAGGCCGCCGGCGAAGGTGGCTGTGGGGACGCCGGTGAGGCCGGGCGGCTCTTGGGACCACAGCCGCGGATGGGCGAGCAGCGGCGCGATGGCGTCGTTGCGCGAGTCCCCTCGGTCGGGATCGGCGTTGAGGTCGCCCATAATCACGAACGGGACGCCGGGCGGGATGCCACCGGGGACGCCCGCATCGTCGACGGGATAGTCTGCGCCGGTGGCAATGTCGGTCAGAAAGCGGATTTCGTCGGCGTTCCGGCGGCCGTTCCAATCGCGCTCATCGTCGAACACCGGCGGTGTTGGATGGGCGACGACTGCCCAGACCGTGCCGCCGGGCAGAACAATTTCCGCAGCGAGATGGGTTTTGGACGACACTGGCATCACGGCGCGGGCGGCGGCTGAGTAGTACGCCGGCGGGATGAGGCTTTGCGGCATGTCACGCCACAGGAAATTGCGGAACGTGCGCACCGTGCCGATAGGATGCTGGGAGAGGAGCGCGAAGGCGTACTGGCCGGGGTGGTAGCCGAAACCTTTGGCATCGTTGGGACCGTCGGTGCGGCCATCGCCGTCGATATCTATCCCAAGGGGTTCGCCGGTGTTGCTTTCGGGGAAGACTGTGAAGGGATAGCGGATCGGCTCGGCGCCGTTCTGGCCGACCGCCAGGTACTGTTCCGCGAAGATTCGTACCGCGTCGCCGGCAGCGTCGCGGTCGAGTTCTTGGAGGGCGAGAACTTGTGGGCGGACGCGCTGGATGAGTTCGGCGACGCGCTTGGCTTGTTCGTCGGTGCCAGTCTGCAGGCGCTCCAGGATGCGACCGGGCTCGCGCGCGTTCAGCGAGGCGTTGTAGGTGGCAAAGCGGACGAGGCCTTCCGCGGCGGCGCTGAGCGGGAGCATGATGAGGAGTATGGCGAGGACTGCGCGCGGCAGGGGCGGCGTTGTACCACGCCGCGCCGCGCCGGGGGGCCCTACTCCACCAGGCTGAGAAAGCGCCGTTTGCTCAGCACGCGCAGCACCTGGTCCAGCTCGTGGCCGCGCTTTAGGACCATGCCTTGGGCGTTTTCGACTGCGTATGCGCCCTGCCGGTGAGCGAGCTTCGGCGTTTTGAGGACGCGGTATTGGGGCACTTCGCCCATGCGCCTATAGATCGAAAAGACCGCTTGGTCCTTGCCGTGGTCGATGGCGTAGTCGCGCCACTCACCCGCCGCGACCATGAAGCCGTAGATGCGCAGGATGGCGGCGAGCTCTGTGCGGTGGAACGCGACAAGCTGCGGGGCCAGGCGGTGCGCGGCGGTTGGGGGCGCAGAATGCTGGGGCGATGGGGGTGTGCGCGCCTGGTCTTTCGCCGCGGGTCTCAGGCGCACGACCTGACTTGCCTCTTCGCCCTCACCGAACGCCATAGTGCCCCTCCGAACTCTGACAGCCCATAGCCTGGACCGTGATACGCGCGCCCGCAAGCGCCCTTGATCGCGCAGCACTCACATCTCATCTCAGAATGGTTCGTGGCGCCCACCCGCGCCGACAATTTTCCATCAACCAGCGGCGTATGTTGCCGCCATGCTCGACGCTTCAATGACTGACGCATCCATGACAGACGCACCCACCACCGACGCCCCCGAGACCAACAGCGCCCCTGAAGGCCCGCCGCAGGAGACCCGCGCCTTTGAAGCCGATGTCGCGCGGCTTTTGCACCTGATGGTGCACTCGGTTTATTCGAGCCCCGACATTTTCCTGCGAGAACTTGTGTCCAACGCCGCCGACGCTTGCGAAAAGCTGCGGCAAAGCGCGCTAACCGAGCCCGATCTTCTGGGCGCCGACACGCTGCAGATCACCATCACGGCCGACCCTGAGGGCAAGACGCTCACCATCGCCGACAACGGCATTGGCATGAGCCGGGACGAGCTGATCGAGAACCTTGGCACCATGGCGCGGTCGGGAACCGAAAAGTTCCGGCAGGCGCTGGAGGAGGCTGGCGCTGGTAAATCGCTGATCGGGCAGTTCGGCGTTGGGTTTTATTCTGCCTTCATGGTCGCCGATGAGGTGACTGTGACGAGCCGCGCCGCCGGGAGCGATGAGGTTTGGCAGTGGGCCTCGACCGGGACGGGCGAGTTCACCATCGCCCCAGGGCCTGCGGATGCGCCGCGCGGCACGCAAGTGGTGCTCGCGCTGAAAGAGGATCACGCGGACTACGCCAAGCCGGAGACTGTTGAGCGGCTGATCAAGCATCACAGCGCGCACGTGCCGGTGCCCATCAACATTCAGGCGGCCGGCGAAGAGGTGAGCCGCGAGCTGGTGGACGGCACCGCGCTTTGGGCCAAGCCCAAAAGCGAGGTGACGGCTG
>CAKZYH010000195.1 GCA_937884725.1 uncultured Paracoccaceae bacterium | reverse complement strand
GACAGGATCGCTTCCTTGATCTTACGCTCGTAGCTCACCTCGTTGGTGAGGAAGAAGTTTTTGGCGACCTGCTGCGTGATTGTCGAAGCGCCGACGGGGCGGCCTGAGGAGCGCAGGTTGGTGATCGCGGCGCGCACGATGGCCTGCGGGTCGACGCCGGGGTGGGTGTAGAACCCGGAGTCCTCGGCCGAGAGGAAGGCGTCGCGCAGCATCTGCGGCATGGCCTGGATCGGAAGGTAGAGGCGGCGCTCGCGGGCGTACTCTGCGACAAGCGCGCCGTCGGCAGCGTGGACGCGGGTCATCACCGGCGGCTCATAGTCGCGCAGGACTTCGAGGGTCGGCAGGCCTTTGAGGAGCGAGGAGATGTAGACGCCGATGGCAGCGGCGACGATCAGCGCCATGATGGAGCCAATGGAGAATGCGTAGCCGATCATGCCGATGAGGAACCTGAACACGCTCACCACCTCTACGTTTTCACCGCTTGACACGGGCCGGTACACGCCCGCGCAGAAAGTTATACTCGATTCGTCACGCGAGCCTTTTGCGGCGATAGCGCACAATGGCGCCTGGCATCAACCGTTGCCCGCCGTCGCGGCGCTTTCGGTGCCGACCAGAAATTGTGCAATCGCCCGCGCGACGGCGTCGGCGGCCCTGATTTGCCAGTCCTCATTGAGGAGCGCCTCTGCGTCGGTGGCGTTGGTAAGGTAGCCAAGTTCGAGGAGCACCGAGGGAATGTCGTAGGCCTGGAGAACCCTAAAGCGGGCCTGGCGGTGCGGGTTTTTGTTCATGATCACCGATCCGCTCATGACCTCGACAAGCTGATCGGCGAAGGCGACGGCGAGCGCCTGCGTCTCTTGGCGCATGAGGCTTGCGAGGATGCTGCTCACGTCCTCGCGAATGTCGGGCTCGATGGTGCCGGACACCATGTCGGCCATGTTTTCGCGGGCGGCGAGTTCGGCGGCCTCAGCGTCGGACGCGCGCTCTGAGACGGTGTAGACCGTGGCGCCACGAACGAAATCCTGCGGCGCGGCGTCGGCGTGCACGGAAATAAAGAGGTCGGCGCCGAATGCGCGGGCGATCCTGATGCGCCGCTGGAAGGATAAGAACGTGTCGTCGGTGCGGGTGAGCTCCACCCGCACGCCATTCACCTGCTGCAGGCGTGCGGCGAGGCGTTCGGCGAAATCGAGGACGATGGCCTTTTCCATCACGCCATTTTTATTGACCGCGCCGGGATCGATGCCGCCGTGGCCCGGATCGATCACGACCACACGCTCTGGCTGTGCTGCGGCAGGTACGGGCTGTGGGGTGGGTTCGGCGACTTGTGGCTCGCCCTCGCCCTCAATCACCGGCGCGAGATCGATAATCAGCCGGCCGGCGGAGACGCCGACGGGGGGAAAATAGAACTCGCGCACGACCGTCATCGGGCGGTGAAGTTCGAGGACGAGGCGGGCCGTGCCGTCCGGCAGGGCGCCTTGGCGGACCGATTTCACCAGGCGGCCCGCGGGGTCGAGCGGAGGAAGGCTGGTTTGCGCAAAGTCCACGATCAGCCTGGGCGGTGTGGCAAGGAGGGTCAGCGCGTACTCCGGCTCAGCACTCAGTTCCACCACGAGGCTGAGGCTGTCCTCAGCCTGTGTGGTGAGGCTGGCGGTGAACGCCTCCACCCCTTGCGCAGCGGCCGGTCGAGGCGCTGCAGAGAGCGCCGTTAGTACCAGGGCTGTTGCCGTTATCAGAATGCGCAGCGTGCGCCGCATGCCTGTCACCATGTGCGTCGGGACCACGACGTTGTTGTGATATGAAACCTTTGCCATTAGGTTGAGTGCGTTGCGAGTCGGCTCCACCACGCGATGTCGGCAGCAGCGCATGGCGGCACGACGCTGGCCGCGCCCATTTGTTTAAGCAACGATGGTGCGTCGGCGAGGCGAACACCAGCCAAATTTGAGGACGTCATCCACGTGACCTGCGTGCACGATCACACGAGGACTATGCGCAGCGCCCTGGCGGCGTTGCCGTCCCCGTCTCGTGACGCGTCGGCTCGGCATGGCAGCGCACCCTTTCTTCGCCCACGCACATCAGCGGACCAGTTCCGCGCCTTCGGCAGGGTCCAAGCGGCGTCAGACTTGCACGCCCTGCCTCATCCTTTCGCGACGACACGCCGGCTCGGTTTGGCCACCGATCCACGACGGCAAATGGCCCCCACCACACGACACGTCCGCTTCGACGCGCTTCGCCTGACAGGCCTGCGCTCGCGGACGCAGGAGAACTTAAATGTCGAACAAGATGCTCATCGATGCGATCCACCCGGAAGAGACCCGGGTTGTGGTCGTTCGAGACAAAAAAGTTGAGGATTTTGATTTTGAGGCCGCGAGCAAACGTCCGCTTCGGGGCAACATCTATCTGGCGAAAGTCACCCGGGTTGAGCC
>CAKZYH010000194.1 GCA_937884725.1 uncultured Paracoccaceae bacterium | reverse complement strand
GGACGTAAAGTGCTTTTCCTTTCAAGCCGCCCTTCTGACCATCATGGCTTCCGATGTCCCAAATTATCTGACAACGGACAGAATGAACCAATATCGAATTTGATCATTGCGGACCAAGGCGCCTCGGCAAACGCCAGTTATATAGGGAGCGCGTCTGCCAAGGCGCCCGTTACGCCCAGACCGGCAGACTTTTCCACCGCCCCGTGGCCGGATTTCGCGCCGCCGTTGACATTTGCTAGCCCCATCGCCTGGGAACTAAAGAAATGCGCCACTGTAGGTGTTGACTGGGACGTCGCATGCCCATCAAGACGATGTCCGTCCGCACCTCAGGACCAGCTGCCAGCAAAAGGCGCCTCCTCCCCCTTCAGCTCCATCTCCGGCAGATCGCGGAGGCTTTCGAGCCCGAAGGTTGCTAGGAAGGCCTCGGTCGTGACATAGGCCGAGGGCGCGCCTGGCGACGGGTGGCGGGGGCCGGCGGCGATCATGCCGAAGCGGCGCAAGCGACCGATCCGGTCGCGGGAGATCTCCTGTCCGAGAATGTCGCCCAGGCCCGCGCGGGTGACCGGCTGATGGTAGGCGATGGTGGCAAGGACGCCGAGATCGGCCTCGCTCAGACCCGAGATCGGATCTTCGGGCACCGAGGCCGCGATCCGGATCGCCTCCGCATAGGACGGCCGGGTCGAGAGCATCCACCCCTGCCCCACCTGGACGACATCATAGGCCCGGCCGGCATAGTCGGCCTTCAGATCCGAGATCAGGAGATCGACACTGGCACCCGGCGCCACGACCCGTTGCAGCGCGTCGCGCGACACCGGCGCGTCCGTCGCAAAGAGCACGGCCTCGATCCGCAGCATCCATTCCCGCCAGCGCAGTTCCTGCGGCAACTCGGACAGATCGCGATCGAGGGTTGGCGCGGATTTTGTCACAGACCATAGACCCGGAATGTCGCGCGGCCGGTCAGCTCGTGCACGGCCCCAAGGTCGACCAGCCGGTCGCAAATCCGGCGCGCCGCACGGTCGCTCAGGGGCTGGTTTGAGCCCGCGACACGGGGCGAGAGATGCACCGACGGCGCCAGGACATCATGGGCGAGAAAGGCCGCAACCACGGCATCGCGCGCCTTGGCCCGAAGCTTGGGCCGCGCCGCCTCGATTCGGGCGGCCCGTTGAACCAGATCGCCGGCAAGCGCGATCACATCCGGAATGGCCTTTAGCAAGAGGTCGGGTGCGGCAGCACAGACGCCGGGCGCGCTCAGGCGCAGATGCTCTGGCGTCGCGACCAGCGCGACCAGCGGCACGACCCTGGGAAACCCCAGCGACAGCGACAGCGCGACATCGCCCGCAGCCAGAGCACGCGCCTCGAGACGGTCATGCGCCGACTGGACCGACGCGATGCCCCCGGCGAGCCCTGCGATCGGGTCCTGCTCAGGATCGGCCAAGAGACCCACCGCATCGCGTACATCGGCAGCCCCTCCAGGCGTTCCGAGATCAATCGTAACCAGGCGGCGCCAAAAGCGGTGCAGCGCGCCGTCGAGACCCGGCGATGCGTCCGGCGGCGTAAAGGCCAGAAGGTCCCGAAGCTCCGCATCGGTCACGGTCCGCCCTTCCAGCCAGGATCCGCGCCGGGCCGCCCGAAGTGCCAGGCGATCGAGCAGCAGATCCAGTGGAATCTGCCGGTGGCGACCCGTGACAATACCCGTCACGGCGTTGAGTTCTGCTCCGAGCGCAAGCAACCAAAAACGGTCGGACGCCCCTTCCCCAACTGCGGACCACGGCGCCAGAAAGGGCGCCGCGGACGCATCATCGCTCGGACAGGGCACGCGATCGAACATAGAGGAACCGTAGATGAGGCGGCGCTTATGCACAACAATGGAGCCATAACCGCCCCGCCTTGCTGCTCTCACTTATGTCCAATAAGATTGCATTATCGGACGCGTGGAAATAGGCTGCGATCCAGACGCATGTCGTTTTGATTTCATGGGTGGATTCGCCCGAAATCGCGTCTCTCGTCGAGGAAGTTCTCACTCAACCAGTGGACCGGGCTCTTGCTCGATCTCTGGACTCTTCTTGTGGTCCAGTCAACGGACCTCTTTTCTTCGTCTGATCACCCCCACCGACGCAGATGCACGGGCACGGCTCTGCTGAACAACCAACGCGCTGTCTCGGGCATCTCAGGTTCAAATTCGAGCATCGCGCCAAAGAGGTCGCCCAGAATGATCAGGGTCAACGCCCGCCAGCGCAAGGGCAAGTTCTGGAACGGCGCATCCGTGCTGACAGCCGCACGCGCCTCGAACGGACAGTGCCATCCAGGTTGATCGAACCAGAGGGCCAGAGTGGGACGCGCCGCATCCACCCGATCAAGCGGTGCCCAGAGTGTGCGGATGGCATGTGCCAAGCGCAGGCGATGGTCGTCATTGACCTTGAGGATCCGCTCCACCTGACGTTGAGGGTCGAGAACGCCTGCCGCGAAGCCTGCGTCCGGGGTGTGCTCTGGCTCCCCTCCCCTGCTGGCGAGCAAACTGCCACACCTGCTGCAGAACGGGCGCAACACGCCACTGCGAAACTGAAACGACACCCGCAACTGAGCGCTACAAGCCGGGCAGCGGTCGTGCAGCATCTGCTGGTGTGCTGGACAGACGAGGTGCTCGGCCAGCCTCCAGGCAGATCGCAAGTAACTGTCGTGACCTCGGGCTCGATCTTCGTCGAAGCAGGCCAGACAGACCGGCGCCTTAGAGCGGTCGAGGGTCCATACATGGGCGCGATTGGGATAGCGGAAAGCCAAAGAAAGGCGGGTTAGTCGCGCGGGGTCAATACGGCAGGCCCGCGCCCACAGCCAGAGCAGATCGGGGTCGGGAGCAATATCATCAATGAGGCGACGAGACTGCATTCCCGTCCCCTGCCCCGCGAGCCAAGTGGTCATTTCCGGAACCTCCAGGCCATAGCGGGCGGCCGCCCGGACCATCCAGGAAGACAGGAGCTCGTTTCGAAAAGGACGTGGCGCAACCGGTAGCCGCACCGATACCGTCATGCCATAGCCGAGTGCGGCGCACGTTTCCCGCGCCGCCGCCGCGTCTGGGTCATCGAAACCAGCGGCAGCACCAGACCATCGCCGAAACTCTCAAGGTCGAGCCGCTCCTTGCCACTGCGGATCGCGTCTTCCGCCGCGGTCTCGATCAAGCGGAAGATGCGCGCAGTCACGCCGGAGGTGAGATTGTGGATGCGAGTTCTTGTCTCGGCACTCATCAGATCGGAAGCCTCGCGCAGGGGTAAGATGCGCTCGAAACTCTTCAGAAGGCCTGCGAATGCGGCATCGTTTTGCCAGGGCTTGAGGTGGAACGCCTCGAACCGTTCCGCAAGCTGTGCGTCGGTCAGCAGTGCCTGGCGCGCGAGATCGGTTCCCGCGCAAACCAATGGGATCCGCAGATCATTGGCCAGAAACCTGATCGCATTGAGAAAGATGCGCTGCTGCCGAAAGGTGCCAGCCAGCATGCCGTTCACCTCGTCGAGGATGATCATCTTTGCCTCTACGGTACGGAGAAGCGACCGGCAGACATCCTTCTCGCGAGCCAGTGTCCCCCCGGCCATCGCTGGCGCGCCCATGGCCGCCAAGAGTTCGCGGTAGAGATCGCGCTCGATGGGCTCCGATGGCACTTGCGCCACCACCACAGGACGGTGATCGACACCCTTGACCTGGCAGAACTTGGGCGGGTGCGCCCGTTCGAACTTGCGCACGATCTTCGTCTTGCCCAAGCCGGTATCGCCGTAGATCAACAGGCACGGCATCCGGTCACGAGGAGGGTAAGTCAGCAGGTTGTCCAACCGCGCAAGGGCCTTCCCTGCCTGATCGAATCCAATCCAGCGGTCGGCTCGGATCCAAGCGAGCCGCTCCTCATCCGGTAGCTCGGCAAATCGCCGATAGGCCGGATCGAGATGATCGAATGCGCTGTCCTCGCTCACGACCATTCCTCCACTTCGAACCCGGGATGGCTCCTGAGCGCGCTCTCATCTGCCTCGGGAACGTGATCCTCGGCTTCGATCTCATCGTTTGCGGTACAATGCAGGGCCCGCTCGCGACGTTCGGTCGTCCGCCTCGCTTCCCTCGTCCGCGACGAGGCAGCTTCGACAAGCGCACGTTGTTCCTCGATCACCTCGAAGATCAGGTCTTCATCCTCCAGGGACCGTCCACGCTCTCGCAGGATCGTCTGCGCACGACGATGCTCGGACAATGTGATCGGCGGATGCCGCAGATCCGCGAACCTCACCGGATACCTTTGGCCGTCCGGACCGCGAACGAACACGGTCGAAAGGTCGCGCGGATCATAGGAGACGCGCAGTCGACGGCCTTGCTGGCCAGCCCACAGGCTCAGAATGTCGTCCCAATAGCGCAGACCGAACAGATGGATACCATCGCGCCGCACCATCCTTTGCTCACTGGACAGAAAATCGATCCTGAAGCCTTCGGGATCATGGGGCATCCTCAGCGGCACATCCCGCCGCGCGTGGGCTTCATGCCAAGTTGCCAGCGGCGGAATACCAAGTATGCGGTGACATTCCGCATGGTAGCGGGTGATCTCAAGCGCCAACCAACGCTCAAGCTCGTCCAGCGTCATCGCGGAGTTCGACACGGAGTCGTAGTCACCGCGGTCCTTGACGCTGCTGAACGTCGATCCCGGCAGCAGATGCACGGCTCCCATCATCGTGCCGATGAGCCGTTCGATGTGGCCGCCGTAATGTGGGGAACCGATTGGTCGGTACTGCAACGAAATGCCATGCTCCTCGGCACCCCGCTTCATCGCCTTCGAACGGAACTCCTTGGCGTTGTCGACATGGATGATCTCAGGCAGGCCTGCAGATGGCCAAGCGGCATCAATACCCAGGGCGTCCAGCCAGTCACCCTTCGGCTGCACCACGTGCTGGATGGCCAGTGAGACGGACAGCGCCGATGGTGGCTCAAGGGTCAAGTAGAAACCGGCCACCATGCGGCTCGCGACATCGATCGCAAGTGTCAGCCAAGGCCGTTGCAAGGGCTTCCGATGGATCCGATCCACAACGATGACATCGACCAGCGTGTGGTCGATCTGGACAACCTCGTAGGCGCGCTCGATCTGATAGCTGCCCGGAACCGGTCGATGGCGCTTCCGCGCGACCTTTGCCCCTTCGCGTGCTGCAGTTAGCTCCGCTGGGTCCCGCGCCATCACTCGCTTCCGCAGCGTCGACCAGCATGGTGCCTTAAGCTCCTTTGCGCGACATCGCCTGCGGACCTCCATGTGAAGGGCGTTGATGCTCGGCTTCTGCGGTGACTTGAAGAACTGATCGATCGCCTCAGACACCACCGCCTCGATCTCATCCGGCAGGCGGCGGCTCCCCATCTGCGTTCCGGTCGAAGATGCCAGAAGCGAACTGGTGAGCGGACGTGCCCTATAGGCCCGGATCAGCTCATAAAGGCGGGAGCGTTTGACCCCCAGCTCTCGGCACGCAGCGAGGAAATCAGAGCGCGAGATACGCTGCTGATTGGTCAACCGACGGATCACCGCCTCCCGCTGAACCGCCTGTTCCCAGGCTCCGTCAGCCGCGGCGGTGATGTCCAAGCGATCAACCATGTCCTGAACCCAGAAAACACTATCCTATGTCCGATAATGAAACTAGAATCCAGAAATGAAACAGGAACATGACTCTCATAAAATCAGAGACTTAGAGTCCAGCGGTGAAACAAGAACGACATGGGCAGACTCCTGGAAAATGCGCTCTTAGCGCCCCGAACCGCCGCGACTGAGACCGAGCTCGGCAAGAGAACTCCCCGTCCCTGCGTCGACGAAGCGCCGTCCTCAGCCGACGAGCTCAACCTCGTAGGCCGCGAGCTTGCGGTCCGAACTCACGAGGCGCAGGTTTTCGCACCTTGCCTGGGCGATCAGCATCCGGTCGAACGGGTCGGTGTGGTGCCGCGACAGCCCTGCCGCGGCTTCCGCATGCGTCCAGGAGCTCGGCCGCGGCCGGCAACCCGCGTCCACGGCGATATCAAAAACATCTTCTGGAACGTCGAGCTTACCGATGGAGCGCTTGATTCCGATCTCCCACACACTCGCCGCAGAAACATAGAGCTCGCCTTCGGTGATCGCTCGGACCTGCGCATCTGTGAGCCGTGGATCGTTCAAGACGGCCCAGAGCAGTACATGTGTGTCGAGCAGGAGCCGCACCTAAGACGCGGCACTCTTCTCGAACAACTCGGCGATCTCGTCGTCGCCCTCGAACATGTCGTCAGGAAGCGTAAACTTTCCTTCCAGCGCGCCGATAAGCGGGCGTCCGACGGGACGGTGAGCCGCGACGATCCGGGCTACGGGGCGGCCGTAGCGGGTCAACTCGATCGCCTCACCGGCTTCCGCACGGCGGATCAGCTCGGCGAACTGGGCCTTGGCTTCGGCAATGGCGATCTGCATTGGCACTTCCCCTTTTCTGACCATCATATAGGTCATACTTATGGTTGACACAAGCGATCCGATCTCCCTGCCCGACCATGTTGCAGGCTCCGGTTCTCTCGATCGTCTGGTTGAGACCGCCCGCGACTATGCCCGCAGTGCCGCCTCCGAGAACACGCTGAAAGCCTACAAGGCCGACTGGGCGCATTTCGCGCGCTGGTGCCGGTTGCGCGGCAGCGAGCCACTGCCCCCATCGCCTGAGATGATCGGGCTCTATCTGGCCGATCTCGCAAACCCTGGAAACGGCTCCCCTGCCCTCTCCGTCGCCACGATCGAACGCCGGCTCTCGGGCCTCGTCTGGAACGCGGCCCAACGAGGGTTTGTGCTCGACCGCAAGGACCGTCACATCGCCACGGTTCTGGCCGGGATCAAGCGCAAGCACGCCCGCCCACCGGTCCAGAAGGAAGCGATCCTGCCCGAGGACATCCTCGCCATGGTGGCCACCCTGCCCTTCGATCTGCGGGGCCTGCGCGACCGGGCCATTCTGCTCCTGGGCTATGCCGGCGGACTGCGGCGGTCCGAAATCGTCAGCCTCGACGTCGGCAAGGACGACACGCCCGAGTCTGGCGGTTGGATCGACATTCTCGAGGGCGGCGCGCTGCTGACGCTTCGCGGCAAAACCGGCTGGCACGAGGTCGAGATCGGCCGAGGATCGAGCGCGAAAACCTGTCCGGTACACGCCCTTGAGCAGTGGCTGCTGTTCAGCAAAATCGATTTCGGTCCGGTCTTCGTTCGAACCTCGCGGGATGGCATGCGCGCACTCGACGCCCGGCTTTCCGACAAGCATGTCGCGCGGCTCATCAAATCCACCGTCCTGAAGAGTGGGATCCGCGCGGATCTGCCCGAGACCGAGCGACTGGCGCTGTTTTCCGGACATTCACTCCGCGCCGGTCTCGCCTCCTCCGCAGAGGTCGACGAGCGCTATGTCCAGAAACAGCTCGGCCATAGCTCTGCTGAAATGACCCGACGATACCAACGGCGTCGGGACCGCTTCCGGATAAACTTGACCAAGGCAGCGGGGCTGTAAGAGCGCCTGGGGAGGACGAAGTAAGCGCGTCGTCTCGTCCAGAAGCTATTGGAGACCCACGTTCTCTTTGAGAATATGGTGCATGAAGTTTAGCGTCTCGCTGCTGATACGTGGAACCATTTCGGGAGCGCCGCGATAACTAGGCTGGCTGCGACGCGCTCGATCAGTGCGCCCCGTCAGTTGCCCCGAAACTCAGCCCCGGCGGGGCCGTCTGCTGCCGGGCGGGCGGGCATAGGGGGCACGGCGCCGGGCGCGCGGCTCCGGCGGCCCCTCGTCCGACCCGTCATCTCCGCTCTCGTCCGGGCTCCCCCCGGGCAGGACCTCGCGGCGGTCCCGTGACAGGGTCTGGCGGCGGCGTGGCACATCGGTCCGGACCCGGCCGGAACGGTCCGCGGGGTCTTCGCCGGGCCCCTCTTCAACTCCGGTCTGCCCTTCGGCCCCGGCCGGCTCGGCCGCGTCCATCAGCCAGGCGCCGGCGCCGAAGAGGAAAAAGCACAGCACGAAGGGCGGGCCCCAGACATCCACGGTGCAGAGCGTGAAGGTCATCGAGACGATCGTGAAGAGCCAGGCCCGCCGGGCCCAGTAGAGATCGCTGCCCTCGGTCAGCGGGCGCTTGGCCACGATCAGGATCTGCCCCAGCCAGGCCACCGACATCAGCAGGAAGGCCGGCAGCCCGTGGCGCATTGTGTTCAGCAGCCAGAAATTGTCGACGCTGGGATGGATCATCCAGAACGGGCGCACCCAGTCGTTCAGCCCGATGCCGAAGAGCGGATTGGCCCAGACATTGTCCATGCCATAGTCAA
>CAKZYH010000193.1 GCA_937884725.1 uncultured Paracoccaceae bacterium | reverse complement strand
CCGGCTCGCCGATCAGGATCGGGTTGTTCTTGGTCCTGCGCGACAGAACCTGGATGGTGCGGCGGATCTCCTCGTCGCGGCCAATGACCGGATCGAGCTTGCCGTCACGGGCGACCTCGGTGAGGTCCTGTGTGTATTTCTTCAGCGCCTCAAAGCTGTCCTCAGCGCCGGCGGTATCGGCGGTCCGCCCTTTGCGAAGGTCAGCGATAGCCGCCTCCAGCGCCTGCGGGGTGAGGCCGGCATCCTTCAGGATCGCCTGCGCGTTGCCGGGCTCAATGGCCAGCGCGAGGAGCAAGCGCTCAACGGTGACAAAGCTGTCGCCCGCCTTTTCAGCCAGCTTCTCAGCTTGCGTCAGAACCTTCACCACCGGGCCGGTCAGGTGAAGCTGCCCCGCACCGGAGCCTTCCACTTTGGGGAACTTGGCAACCGCCTGCGTCACCAGCTGACGCGCAAGGTCAGCGTCGGCGCCAGCGCGCGACATCAGCCCGGAGGCGAGCCCTTCGGTGTCGTAAAGCAGCGCGTAAAGAATGTGTTCTGGGGTGAACTGCTGGTGACCCTCGCTGAGCGCATGGGTCTGCGCGGCCTGGATGATGCCGCGCGTGCGATCGGATAGTTTTTCTACGTTCATGGGCAAATCCTCGTAACGCCCAACGTCCTCACATGAGCAACATCAGACGGTGTGAGCGGACGCGGCGCGACTGCCACCGCGTGCGCTGCCAAGGCGGCCAGCGCATACAAGGATATGGGGATTGTGCGGCGCCGTAAAAAGGCGTTCAGCGCATGGACAGCAGCGAAACAGACAGCGTTTTCAACCCGCGCGGTTGGGCCGGCGCGCAATGTCCAATGCGCAGCAAGCCGGCATGACCGCTGGGATCACGAGCGCTCGACCTGTCGTAAACCTGTCCCAGGCGGGCTGCCGGCATTAGCCGTGTCTCATTCGATCTGATCCAGAGCGAACGAAGCAAACACGCGCCAGTTCTGACAGCGAGACCTAGGCGTCGGCAGTTTCGCTTTCGCTGCTGGGTGCGGCGGCACGGCTGCGCGCACGCGGCGTGCGCGCGCGACGCTTTGGCTTTGCCTCGCCGGCGTCGTCTTCGCCGGTGGCTTCAGTTGCTTCCGCGGCCGCCTGTTCGGCAGAACCCTCGTCCTGCGCCGCTGTTTTGCGCCGGCGCCGGCGCGGGGCAGGTTTGTCTTCGGATTGCTCTGCAGCCGCCTCGGCCGGCTGATCGTGCGTACCCGAGGCGTCGGACTGTTCCGGCTCGGGCTCGAACGTCTCCACGGCGCCGTTGCCGGCCTTCAGCGCGCGCCGCACACCGCTCAGCTCGTCGTCCTCGAGGCCGTCGAACCCGTTGATCACCGGCTGCTCGTTGGTGTCGCGCCGCTCCTCATGCCGGAACGACTGGCGATCATCGTCCCGCTGCCGGTCATCATCGCGCTGACGATCATCGTCACGCCGCTGATGATGCTGCTGGTTTTGCTGCTGCTGTTCCTGATAGGCGGCGACGATGCGGTTATAATGCTCGGCGTGCTGTAGGTAGTTTTCCGCCATCACGCGGTCGCCGGATGACTGGGCATCGCGCGCCAGCTGCATGTATTTCTCGGCAACCTGAACAGCGCTGCCGCGGATTTTAACGTCCGGACCGTTGGACTCGTAGCTGCGCTGAAGCGGGTTGCCGCCGCCGCCACCTTTGTTGCGGTTGCGACCACGCATGCGCTTATTATTGGTGTTGGGTCTCATCAACTCTCTCGCCAAGACAAGATTGGGTTGGCCACACAGACTTCCGCATCCCGCTGAAGCTATCGCGTGGCGTATGTCGTGCAGATCATCGAAGCCTGCGTTCTTAACCAACCGTACAAATTCAGCGCTGGCTGCGCTGGATACCGTGGAGCACACGCGGACAACCGGAAGCTGAACTATACCGATCATCAGATCGCGTCCAGCTGCTCGCATCACCCCAGGATAACAGATGGCCCAACCTTGGGCCCGGCACGCGAGGAGCATGCACCACCCCTCGGCCGACGCCTGAACCTAACTAACCGGTACGGTCTTTCCAAGTCTTAAATGGCCGACATGCGGATTTTCCCACGCCGCCGCCCCGAGAAGGCGCGTCTCAACCCGTTGGCACATCGGGTGTAATTGGTTCACCGACAAGCCTACTTTACAACTCAGCCAGTAATTGCACTGCGACAACGGAGCCAATCGGCCAGTAGTCTTACCCCGCAAGCTTAAGGCTCAGCGCACGGACCCGCCCGCTCAAATCATTCACCGTGCGGTCCGTCTCGAACCCATGCCGACGAGAAATGTGGATCACGTCATCCACCGAAGCCGGATCGATCTCCACGATCAGCCGGCCGGTGGGCTTGAGAAGCCGCGGTGTCTGCAGCGTCAATGCCCGGTAGGCGGCAAGCCCATCAGGCCCACCATCAAGGGCAAGCCAGGGATCATGATCGCGCACCGTAGGCGACAAGGTCTGGATCACTTCAGTGGCGATATACGGCGGATTTGACATAATCACGTCGAACTCGCC
The DNA here is from genome assembly GCA_937884725.1 of uncultured Paracoccaceae bacterium. Classification (GTDB taxonomy): domain Bacteria; phylum Pseudomonadota; class Alphaproteobacteria; order Rhizobiales; family Amorphaceae; genus Acuticoccus. The sequence continues at coordinate 5,234 of CAKZYH010000193.1, read as the reverse complement.
ACGCAGCGGTGCGCCGTAGTCTCCCCGCAGAAAGTGCGCGCGACCTGAAAACTTAAAGCGATCCGCGTTCAGTTGAGCCTGCCGCACGGCCGCCTCGCTGAGGTCGACGCCAATGCCCACAGCGTTCGGCCGCTCCGACAACACAGCGAGCAAGATCGCACCCGTCCCTGTGCCCAAGTCCGCAATCCGGAACTCGCCATCCGGCGCGTCCAAGATGTCCAGCGCAAGCTCGACAACGGTTTCTGTCTCCGGCCTTGGCTCCAGCGTGTCGGGCGCCAGCGAAAGATCGAGCGACCAGAACGAGCGCCGCCCCAAAATCCGGCCGATGGAAACCCCCGACAACCGAGCCTCAGCGCGCTCGTTGAGCGCCTCCACAGTGTTCGAGGTGACCGCAAGGCGCGGATTGGCGATCAGCTGTGCCGTTGTCACCCGCAATGTCTCTGTCACCAAGAGGCGGGCATCAAGGTCCGGCGTCGCTAATCTGGCGGAGCGGAATGCGTTGCGAACCGCGGCGTAAAGCTGACCAAGCTCCCCGGCGCCTGGGGGCACAACGCGTTGGGGGGCAAGGTCCACTTCGTCAGCCATCGGCATCGGCCAAAAGTCGCGACTGGTGGTCGGTGGCGAGGGCATCGATCACCTCGTCGAGGGAGCCGCCCTCAAGCACTTCCGCGAGTTTATAAAGCGTGAGGTTGATCCGGTGGTCCGTCACGCGGCCTTGCGGAAAATTGTAAGTGCGGATCCGCTCCGACCGGTCGCCCGACCCCACCTGTGCGGCGCGGTCGGCCGCACGGGCCTGCGCCGCCTCCTGCCGCTGCGCATCGTAAAGCCTGGCGCGCAGCACTTCCATGGCGCGGGCGCGGTTCTGGTGCTGCGACTTTTCCGACGACGTCACCACAATGCCGGTCGGAAGGTGCGTAATGCGCACCGCCGAATCGGTCGTGTTCACATGCTGCCCGCCAGCGCCAGACGCACGCATCGTATCGATCCGAATGTCGCTCGCCGGTATGTCGATATCGACGTCCTCCGCCTCGGGCAGCACCGCGACCGTCGCCGCCGAGGTATGGATGCGGCCCTGGCTTTCAGTCGCGGGGACGCGCTGCACACGGTGCACCCCCGACTCCCACTTTAGCCGCGCAAACACACTATCGCCGCGCACCGCCGCCACCACCTCTTTGTAGCCGCCAGCATCGCCTTCGGAGAGGCTCATCACCTCGATTTTCCAGTTGTTCAGCGCTGCATGACGCTCGTACATGCGAAATAGGTCGCCTGCGAAAATCGCGGCCTCTTGGCCCCCAGTGCCCGCGCGCACCTCCAGGATTGCCGACTTGGTGTCCGCCTCATCCTTCGGCAGGAGCGCGACTTTGACCTGGTCTTCAAGCCGCTCAATGGTCTCAACCAAGGTAGGACGCTCTTCCTGGGCGAGTTCTGCAAGCTCATCTCCGCTCGCCACCAGCTCGTCGATCCCTTGAAGCTCTTTCTCGGCCTCGCGCAGCGCGATCACAGTCTGGGCGATGGGCTCCAGCTCGGCATATTCCCGGCTCAGTTTCACAAATTCATCGGCCGCAGGACCGGATGCCATGCGGTGAGTCAGAATGTTGAAGCGATCGACAACTTCGTCGAGCCGCTGACGCAGCATCATGACGCGCCTTCAAAAAAGCCAAATTCACTTTGTAATAGGTAGACTTTCGCATCGCAGCGCAAGAGGTGTGCGCCTGCGAAACGCCGCACTTGTCATTAAACTGGTATGTTCTGACCGTCGATTAGGCGCGCAATCTGGTGGCGCAGGTCGTCATTGCTGCGGCCGGGCTCCAATTTCGGCTCAAGCCTGGCCCGCAAAAGGCCGACATTCAGAGCCCGGATCGCGATTTTCACAGGGCCGATGGCCGCCGGCGGCATCGACAAGTGCGTGAAGCCCAGCGCAACCAGCGTCAGCGCGTCCATCGGGCGTGACGCGAGGTCCCCGCACACCGTAACGGGCACGTTCGCGGCCCTGCACTTGTCAGCGATCTGCTTCAAGACGCGCAGGAACGACCGGCTCATGGTGTCGTACCGGCCTGCAACGCGCACATTCGAGCGGTCTGCCGCGAAGAAAAACTGATACAGATCGTTGGTGCCAACGGACACAAAGTCAGCCACCGCCAATAGCTCGTCGAGCTCAAACAGGAGGGCAGGGGTCTCCAGCATCACCCCCAGCTTCACCTGATTGGGCAAGGTGTAGCCGTGCTCGTTCAGATGGCGCTGCTCTTTTGAGAGCAGATCGCGCACCGCGTTGAACTCGGCCACGGTGGTGACCATCGGGATCATAATGCGAAGCTCTCGCCCGCCGCTCGCCGCCAGAAGCGCGCGAATTTGCATGCGCATCAGGCCCGGTCGGTCGAGCCCCAGCCGCACCGCGCGCCAACCCATCGCCGGATTATCCTCCGCCGCCGCCGGCAGGTAGGGCAGGATCTTGTCGCCCCCGATGTCGAGTGTGCGGAACGCGATGGGTTTGCCGCCGGCCGCCTCAATCACCTGTCGATAAGCGCGCTCCTGCGCATGAAAGCGCGGCAGCGCATTGGCGACCATGAACAAAATCTCGGTCCGGAACAGCCCCACACCCGCCGCGCCGGACTGTGCCAGGTGAGGCATGTCCGCCAACATCCCAGCGTTCATGGAGAGCGACACGTTGAGCCCGTCCGTCGTCACCGCCGGAAGGTGCCGCAGCCGTTTGTAGCGGGCTTGCCGGCGGGCGCGGAACCGCACCTTCTCGGCAAACACATTCTCCACGTCGGCGCTCGGGCGGATATGGATGTCCCCGCCATCGGCATCGACGATGATGGCCTCGCCCGATTCGATCATGGACGTTACGCCGGTCACCTGCCCAACGGCCGGGATACCCAGCGCTCGGGCAATCAGCGTCACGTGCGATGCGGGCGAGCCTTCCTCCAGCACGATGCCGCGGATCCGCTCTGAATCGTAGTCCAACAGCTCCGCAGCGCCCATGTGCCGGGCCACAATGATCGCATCGCCTGTGACATCGGCAAGCGCCGTCCCGTGCCGCCCCTGCAGTTCGCGCAGTAGGCGGTTCGCGAGGTCGTCAAAGTCCGTCAGCCGCTCACGCACATAGCGGTCGGTGGAGCGCAACAGGCGCGCCCGGTTGTCCGACTGCACGCGCTCCACAGCCGCTTCCGCCGTGAGCCCGGTGCTCACCACGTCGGCCATTTTGCGCGCCCACCCGCGATCCTGGGCAATCAGCAAAAACGCCTCGAGCACATCGCGGTGCTCGCCCTCGCGGGCCACATCATCGCGCGCCAAGTGCGCCTTCAGGTGACCGCGCACCTTGGAGAGGGCGGCTTCCAGGCGCTCTAGCTCGGTGTCGATGTCGTCGGTCAGAAGGCTTGTGACCAGCACCCGCGGCTCGTGGAGCACAGCCCGCCCCAGCCCCACGCCCTCGGCGAGCAAAATGCCGCTCGCGTGCTGGGAGCGCTTGATGTCCAGCGAGGCCGCCGGAGCCAGCGAATCCAGATCGCCCATCCCCGCAATCTCAGCGATCACCATCGCGACCGTCTGCAGGGCTTCCATTTCCTCGTTGTCGTAGCGCCGCGGGACCCGGTTTTGCACCGTCAGCACGCCAATCATCCGCCCTGCGCGCAGCACAGGCACGCCGAGGAAGGAGTTGTAAATGTCTTCCCCCGTCTCCGGCAGGTAGGCAAACCGGGGATCGGACGCAGGGTTTTGGATGTTCAGTGGCTCGGCGGTTTTGGCCACCGACCCCACCAAGCCTTGGCCCAGACGAAGGCTCGCCGAATGCACCGCCGACTTGTTGAGACCGTGGGTGGCGTACAGCTCCAGCACGTCGTCGGCGCGCAGGATGTACAGCGAGGACACCTCGGCGACCATGTTGTCGGCGATGAGGCGCGCGATCCTATCGAGCCGCTCTTGAGGGGCCATGGGCGCGGCCATGATCGCATGCAGCTGTTTGATCAGCTGCCTGGGGCCGGCCAGTACTTCACGCACGCCTTCACGCATCGGACCAAGGACCGCCTGCTGAGAATGGTTCTAATTTACAAAGGGTTCGCCGCTGCGAACATTACCAGGACGTGCGCAGACTAGGCCTGCGCCGTCAATCGTGCACCGCAGCATTGTCAATCAGTGGGCTTTGGCAGCCGCGCCTTATCCACACCGTTCACCTCGCACACAAAGTCGGCAAGTGCAGAAAAGTCCTTGCGGCCATAGCCGCCCGCACGGGCCAGCGACACGGTCTCCCGCGCGGCTGCTGCGATCGGCATCGAGACGGTCGCACTACCAGCCGCAGCCAAGATCAGTGCCAGATCTTTCGCAGCCAGGTCTATGGCAAAACCGGGCTCCGTGTCGCCCAAAAGCGTTTTCTTTTCAAGGTTCAGCTTCAACTGACCGTTCGTTGCGCTGGTGCCATGGATCACCGCCAGCGTCGTCGTCAGATCAAGCCCAAAGGCCTGCGTCAGCGCCATCACCTCAGCGTTCATGGTGCAGGACACCACTGCCAGCGTGTTGTTGATCAGCTTGGTGCGTGTTCCGGCGCCTGGAGGGCCACAATGGTGGATGGTCGTCCCCATGGCCTCCAGCGCTGGTTTGACGCGCGCGAAATCCGCATCGCTGGCACCCACCATGAAGAGGCTCTCGCCCTTATCAGCATGGCTCGCGAGCCGCCCAATGGGTGCGTCAACGAACCCAACACCGCGCGCCGCAGCCTTCGCCGCCAACGCATCGGTGAGCTCAGGCGTGATGGTCGAGAGGTCCACGTAGACGCTTCCCTGAGGCAGCGTGTCGATGATCCCGCCATCGGCAAGCGCAACGGCGGACAACTCGTTGGGCCCCGGAAGGCACGTGATGGCGATCGACGCACCCTGCGCAGCATCGCTCGGGCTGGTTGCCTGCCGGCATCCGTTAAATTCGGTGAAGGGCTGCATCGCGGCGGCGTTGGTGTCGAACACCGCCAGGTCGAACCCTTTGCGCGCCATGTTCAGCGCCATTGGCTGGCCCATCCGACCCAACCCGACGAATGCGCCTGCCTTGTACGTTTCGCCCATGATCGTTCCTCGCGAATTTTTGTGTTGGAACGTCGCAGGCGAACGGGCGGCCCGCAAGCGTGACCCCATCAACCCAGCCGGGCCGCTAGAGCCGTTTCGATCTGACTGGAGACCAGTCAGATCGAAGAAACCGGCTCGCTCTTTAGATCCTCGAGCAACTTCTGTCGGTCTGACTATCAACAGTCA
>CAKZYH010000192.1 GCA_937884725.1 uncultured Paracoccaceae bacterium | reverse complement strand
AATGCCAGAAAAAATGTAGCCAAGACGACAGCTCCTCTCAGACCTGGAGTTCAGCGAGGGCGCTGGTCCCGCTGGTTCTAAACTTATGTTCGTTGTCGGATTCGGTCCGCTCGATAAACATCACCGCAAGGCCCTGTTCCTCGGCAACCACAGTGCCGCGCTCAGCACCTAGAACGAGCATCGCCGTCGCCCAACCGTCGGCAAGCATAGCGCTGTCGGCAAACACTGTCGCCGATACCGTGCGGTGGGTGATCGGCCGCCCCGTCGCCGGATCGATGATGTGGGAGAACCTGCGGCCCTCGTCCTCAAAAAAATTGCGGTAATCGCCCGAGGTCGCCATCCCTTTGCCGGACACCTGGACAACCTCAGCAACGCCGCCAAGGCCCGGTGTCGGCTGCTCCACCCCGATCCGCCAATCGATGCCATCGGGGTTCTTGCCGGCGGTGAAGAGGTCGCCGCCGATCTCTACCATGTAGTCGCGGTAGCCGAGCGCGTGGAGCGCCGCGGCACATTGATCGACCCCAAACCCCTTCGCGATGGCTGCCAAATAAATCTCAACGCCAGGCCGCGCCTTGCGCACGGTGTTTTGCGTGACCGTCAGCATCTGTGACTGTCCAACGTCTGCCATCGCTGCTTTGATCTCAGCGTCGGTGAGCATGTGCGGGGATGTGTCGCCAGCGCCAAACCCCCACGCCTCGATTAAGGGCCCGACCGTCACGTCAAACCGGCCGTCACTGGCCGCGTTAATGCTCCGCGCAGCCGCCAGCACCTCAGCAAGATCTGCGGAAACCGGAATAGCCTCCGTAGTTTGCGCCGCATTGATGAGCGAAATCTCAGATGACGGATCCCAGTTCGACATGGAGCCGTTCACAGCGCGCAGAGATGTCTCCACCTCAGCATGCGCTTCGATTGCGGAGGCCGTGCTCGAATGGTCAACGGCCACCACGTTGTAGGTCGTACCCATCGTGGTGCCGGAGAACTCAATGACGTTGGGCTGTTGGTTGCATGCCAGCAGCAGGATAGCAGGCGTGCACAGCACGCCTCGCCGCGTCAGCGTGACCCCAGATGCCACTGTCTGAACCTCCCAAGCGTCAGAGCGTTGGCCGCAAACCACTTATATATGTGACCCTGACCTCAGCCTGGTTCAACGGAAAAATCCATGCTGCACCGCGACAGGAAGGCATAGCAAAAAATATGGAATGCTTTTAAAAGAGAGGTGGGAATCGAAAAGACGGCACAGTGCAACAATACCGACTGAGGAAGGGTCTGGACCTGCCCGTAGAGGGTATGCCCAGCGGGACAATCTCGCCCGGCCCCGCGGTCCACACCGTGGGCATCGTAGGCGACGACTATATCGGCCTGAAGCCACGCCTGAGTGTGAACGAGGGTGACGTGGTGGGTGCAGGTGCGCCGATTCTCGCCCATAAAGATACGCCAACCGTCCAGGTGACGTCGCCGGTGAGTGGCCGGGTCAAATCAATCAACCGGGGTGCTAGGCGAAAGCTAATCAGCGTCGAGATCGAAATCGACAACACAGCCGCAGAGCCTGTCGACTTTTCGCAAGTGGGCGACGCAAAAACGGCCGAAGGCTTGACCGAGCGGCTTTGCGCTGCAGGCCTTTGGACATCGTTTCGCACCCGGCCATATTCCAAAGTGCCCGCCCCCGAGACGACGGCGGCTGCCATTTTTGTGACCGCCATCGATACCGAACCGCTCGCCCCAAACCCGGCGGAGATCGTGGCAGATGCTGCTGAAGCCTTTTTAGAAGGTCTCAAAGCCGTCGCACGCCTCACGGACGGTAACACCTATCTCTGCCACGCGGACGGGGCACAGATCCCAGGCGCCGATCTTGACGGCATCACTGCCGCCGGATTCTCCGGCCCGCACCCAGCCGGCTTAGCAGGAACGCATATCCATTTCCTTGAGCCTCCGACGGCGGCTAAGGTCGTATGGACGATCGGCTATCAGGACGTGATTGCGATCGGCCGCCTCATGCAGACCGGCTTCGTCGATGCGCAGCGTATCGTCGCACTGTGCGGCCCGCTGGCGAAAAATCCACGCCTCATCCGGACCATCGCGGGGGCATCGATGACCGACCTGACCGCTGGCGAAGTCACCGACGATTGGCCAGTGAGGATCATTTCGGGCTCGATTTTGTCCGGCCGCGCCGGCGAGGGCGACGGTGCATATCTCGGCCGCTATGCCCGTCAGATCACGATCATAAAGGAAGATCACGAACAGCACGCGCTGGGATGGATCCGGCCGATGACGTCAAAATTTGCGGTTCAGCCGGTCCTCGGCTCGGCATTCTTCAAGCGCCGCTACCCGCTGACCAGCAACCTCAACGGCGGTCGCCGCGCGATGGTGCCGACAGGCACGTTCGAGCAGCTCATGCCGCAGGACTATCTTCCTACACAGCTGTTGCGTTCGCTGTTGGTCATGGACACCGACACTGCGCAAGCGCTTGGCGTATTGGAATTAGACGAAGAAGACTTGGGGCTCGTGGGGTTCGCCTGCCCGGCGAAGTACGAATACGCATCCGCCCTGCGCAACTGCCTCACCAAGATTGAGAAGGAGGGTTGATCGAATGAGTATGCGAGGTTTCTTCGATCGCGTGGAGCCCAATTTCCACAAGGGCGGAAAGTGGGAGCGTTTCTTCCCGCTTTACGAAATGGTGGAGAGCTTCCTCTACACGCCCAAAACGGTGACTACGGCAGCGCCTCACGCCCGCTCTTATATCGATATGAAGCGCATCATGATCTACGTCGTGATCGCAACCACACCCTGCATTGCGTTTGCGCTCTACAACACGGGACTTCAAACCAACCTCGCTCTTCAAACCCACGGCGCTGAGGGCTGGCGCGCCTGGATCATTGAAATGCTCGGGATCGGCTTCAATCCGAACAACCCGTTCGCCAACGCCTTTCACGGCCTCCTTTATTTCCTACCGATCTACGTCGTTACCGTGGTCGCCGGCGGCATTTGTGAGGTCATCTTCTCGCTGGTGCGTCGACACGAGGTGAACGAGGGCTTCCTCGTCACCTCCATGCTCTACACGCTGATCGTTCCCGCCTCCACGCCCCTGTGGCAGGTGGCGCTCGGCATTGCGTTTGGCGTGGTGATCGGCAAGGAAGTGTTTGGCGGCACAGGCAAAAACTTCCTGAACCCCGCCCTCACCGGCCGCGCCTTCCTGTACTTCGCGTACCCTGCTCAGATGTCCGGCGACTCTGTGTGGGTGCCGGTGGATGGCTACTCCGGCGCCACAGCTCTCGCCATCGCAGCATCTGACGGCTTTCAAGAACTCGCAGCCCACGGCATGAGCTGGTGGGACAGCTTCATCGGCGTCATTCCCGGCTCCATGGGCGAAACGTCAACGGTCGCCGCCCTGCTCGGCCTGTGCTTCCTGCTCGCCACGAAGATCGCGAATTGGCGGATGGTGGCGGGCTGTATGATCGGCATGATTGCCTTCTCGACGCTGCTCAATCTCATCGGATCGGACACGAACCCGATGTTTGCCATGCCCTGGTACTGGCACCTCGTCATCGGCGGGTATGCGTTCGGCATGGTGTTCATGGTCACCGAGCCCGTCTCAGGCTCACACACAAACCTTGGACGGTGGATCTATGGCGGGCTGATCGGGTTCATGGTGGTGATGATCCGCGTGCTGAACCCCGCCTTCCCCGAAGGCATGATGCTAGCGATCCTCTTCGGCAACGTCTTCGCACCGCTCATCGACCACTTCGTTGTCCAGGCCAACATCCGTCGGAGGGCCAAACGCTATGCCTGATCCTGACAACACCACAGACGGTGCGCCCGAGAAGAAAGTCGGGCCCATCGGCAAGTTCCTCGCGATGTCTCCCGACTCGCTGCCCAAAACCGTGTTCGTGGCCGTATCGTTGTGCCTGATGGCATCCATGGTCGTGTCCGCTGCAGCTGTCGCACTACGCCCGATCCAAGAGGAGAATCGCCTCCTCGATAAGCGCGCTAACGTGCTCCTCGTGGCAGGTCTGTACAGACCGGGCATCGATGTGGCGGAAGCCTTCGAGGCGCTTGAACCAAAGGTGCTCGATATTGGAACCGGCGAGTTCACCGACAGGTTTGATCCCTACACATTCGATGATCGGGCAGCCGCGTCCGACCCAA